>JAOPXD010000153.1 GCA_025965315.1 Marmoricola sp. | reverse complement strand
TCTCAAACCAAGAACGCGCAGACGCCTACGTCGACTGGCTCCACTTCTACAATCACCACAGACCCCACACCGGCATCGGAGGCCTCGCCCCCGCCAACCGCGTTCACAACGTCACGGGGAACTACAGCTAGGTGTAGTTCCACCGGCGGTCCAGCGTCGTCGAGACGCTCAGTCCTTCGGCCCGAGCCGCGGGTACTGCTTGGCCCAGCGGCGGATCTCGTCGGCGATCTCCTCGCCGATGTAGCGGTGCAGCGCGCCGGTGTAGTGGAAACCGTCGGTGTTCGGCTCGGTGCCCGGGGGCAGCCGGCGCTCGGCGATCTCGGGGATCCGGACCAGCATGATCTCCGGGTTGTCGTAGTCCGCGACCAGCCGGTGCAGCATCTCGTTCATCATCGCGGTGCGCTCGGTCATGCCCGGGAACCAGCCGCGTCCGCGCTGGCCCGGAGGCAGGAACTCGAACAGCATGATCAACGGCTGGCCGACCTCGCGGGTCCGGTCGATGTAGGTGTGCAGCTCTTTCTCGACCTGGCGGATCCTGCGGCCGAAGAACCGGCCGCCGATCTTGGCGTCCAGGCGGCACTGGAGCTTGGCCAGCGCCATCCAGACCTTGCGCACCAGCAGCGTGCGGTAGAGCTCGCGGACGCGACCGGGCCTGGTCTTCAACGAGTTGGCGTGCCGCTCGAGCCAGCGGGGCAGGAACAGGTGGATGACCTCGTAGTAGCCGTAGCTGAGGATCACCACGTCCGGGGACCAGGCCTTGACCTGCTCCTCCCAGGTGCGGAACGCCAGCCGGGTCGGCTCGCTCGCGACGGCGGCGGTCCACACGTCGGCGCCGTGCCCGGAACCGAGCAGGGACTCCTCGATCACGCGGCTGAAGATGAAGTCCTCGCGCTGCTGGGGACGCTCGGAGATGTCGTGCATCAACGAGGCACCCTTGACCAGGACCCGGATCGGAAGCGGTGAGGACACGGGCACAGGTTATCCGGCGGGCGGCGGCGTCGGGCGCGGAATCGCGGCGTCGATCTCGGCGGCGATCCAGTCGCCGATGATCCGACGCATCCGGGGTGAGTAGTGCAGCCCGTCGGGCACCGGGTCCTCGTCCGCATCGAGCTGGTCGGCGAGCTGGCGCACCGGGACCAGGCGCACCCCGGGGTCGCCGAGCCGCTCGACCATGTCGACGAGACCGGCGTTCATCGCATCGATCCGGGCCTGCATCCCGGGGAACCAGGTGCCGGCGTTCCCGCCGGGGCCGAACAGCGCCAGCACGAACACCAGCGGGCTGCCCGGAGCCAGCGTCCGGGTGCGATCGATCAGCAGCTCGTAGTCCTTGATGATCCGGTGCTTGCGGCGTCCGAAGAAGCGGTCACGGATCCGTCCGTCCAGGACCCGCTGGGTCTGGGCCAGCAGCTTCCAGACCGGCCGCAGCAGGTAGCCGCGGTAACGGGTCCGCAACGGTCCGGTGCGGCCGTTGTAGGTGTTCACGTGGCGCTCGAGCCAGTGCGGCAGCAGCGAGTGGATGCACTCGTAGTACGCGTACCCGTAGACGACCGCGTCCGGCGCACTGGCCATCACCTCGGACTCCCAGGAGTCGAACGCCGACCGGGTCAGCTCGCCGGTGACGCCGCGGTTGATCACCTCGCACGCCCGGCCGCGGTCGTGCAGACCGTTCTGGATCCAGCGCGGGAACGTGTACGCGCCGGGTTCACCGTTCCAGTCGGGCGTCATCACCACCAGGGACGAACCCTTGACGAGCACCCGGACCGGGTGCGGCAACGGCGACGTCACGATGGTTCCCCCTTCGGCGAGCGCGTGCTGGTGCCAGCAGGCTAGCCGTGGGGAAAAGTCCCTACTCGGAAATCGCTGCAGTCGTGGAGCTCGGCCGGGCGAGCTCGTCGCTGATCTGTGCGGCGATCCAGTCCCCGACGACGCGGCGCATCGGGGGCGTGTAGTGCAGGCCGTCCGGCACCGGGTCGTGTCCCTCGGGCAGCAGCGTGCTCAGCTCCAGGGCGGGGATGAGGCGCACCAGCGGGTCGTCGATCCTCTCGACCATCGCGATGATCGCCTCGTTCATGGCGTCGATCCGCGCTGACATCCCGGGGAACCACGACCCCGCCTCACCGCCCGGACGCATCAGGGTGAACACGAACACCAACGGATTGCCCGGGACGTAACGGCGGGTACGGGTGATCAGCAGCTCGTAGTCGTCGATCGCCCGTTGCTTCTTGCGGCCGAACAGCCGGGCCTGGATGACCTTGTCCAGCGCCTTCTGGGTGTGCGCGAGGGCCAGCCAGAACGGCCGCAGCAGGTGGCGCCGGTAGATCGTCCGGACGGGGCCGCGCCGCCACTGCAGGTCGTTGACGTGCCGCTCGAGCCAGTGCGGCAGCAGCGCATGGACGCACTCGTAGAACCCGTAGCTGAAGATGACCACGTCCGGCGTACTGGCCAGGACCTTGGTGTCCCAGTCGCGGAACGCCATCCGGGTCGGGTGCCCGACGATCCCGTAGTCGATCACCTCGGCGGCGATGCCCCGGTCGTGCATCCCGTTCTGGACCCAGCGCGGGAAGGTGTACTCCCCGCGTTCCCCTTCACGCTCCGGCACCGTCACGGACAGCGACGTGCCCTGGACGACGACCCTGATCGGGTGCGGTAGTTCTGCGTTTGTCGACATCGGTCCCCTCCCAAGGACGTGCACGGGTCCCCGGCAGGACCACGCGTGATGCGTTCAGCGGTGGAGCAGCCGTTCGACCTCCTGGCGGTCGGAGTCGACCATCAGCCGGGCCAGGTCCAGCGCGGTGGTCTGCGCCTTCCAGCCGAGCTGCTCGAACGCGCGGCTGGAGTCGCCGATCAGGGCGTCGACCTCGGAGGGACGCTCGAAGCTGTCGTTGTACTTCACGTGGTCGCGCCACTCCAGCCCGGCGTGCGCGAACGCCGCCTCGCAGAAGTCGCGCACGGTGTGACCGACGCCGGTGGCGAGCACGAAGTCGCCGGGCTCGTCGGCCTGCATCATCCGCCACATGCCCTCGACGTACTCCGGGGCGAAGCCCCAGTCGCGGATGGCGTCCAGGTTGCCGAGCTCGACGTGCTCCTGGATGCCGGCGCCGATCGCGGCGACGGCCTTGGTGATCTTTCTGGTCACGAAGTTCTCGCCGCGGCGGGGCGACTCGTGGTTGAACAGGATGCCCGAGACTGCGAACAGGCCGTAGGCCTCGCGGTAGTTGACCGTCACCCAGTGCGCCTGCAGCTTGGAGGCCCCGTACGGCGACCGCGGGTGGAAGATCGACTCCTCGTTCTGGGGCGGGGCCGTCGAGCCGAACATCTCCGAGGTCGACGCCTGGTAGAACCGGCAGTCCAGACCCGCTGCCCGGATCGCCTCAAGCAGGTTGAGGGTGCCGATCGAGTTCGTCGAGGCGGTGTAGTCGGGCATCGCGAAGGAGACCTTCACGTGGCTCTGCGCACCGAGGTTGTAGACCTCGTCGGGCTGGATGCTGCGGATCAGGTTGACCAGGCCGACGCCGTCGGTGAGGTCGCCGTAGTGCAGGTGCAGCGACTGATCGGTGTGCAGGTGGTCGATCCGGCCGCGGTTCATCGACGACGAACGCCGCACCAGACCGTGGACCTCGTAGCCCTTGCCGAGCAGGAGCTCAGCGAGGTACGAGCCGTCCTGACCGGTGATGCCGGTGATGAGTGCGCGTTTCATGATTCGCGCAGCCTATCCGTTGTGACGGGTCTTCCTGTGGGGGCGCCCGTGGCGCAGTTATGCTGCACCCGGAGCCGGGATCTTGTTCCGGTTCTGGTCCGTCCTGCGCGAAGGCCGATTAGGATGACCTTTCGGTCAAATCGTCGTTGATGGTGATGTGCGGAGCCGACCAGGGCTCGGACGGTTTTACTCGGTGATCTCAGGAGGAGCAGCAGTGAGCAAGGTCGATGTGTTGGTCGCTGGCGGCGGCGGTTTCATCGGGGGTCACCTCGTAGCCGATCTGCTCAGCCAGGGCCTCAGCGTGCGTTCGGTCGACGTCAAGCCGATCGACGAGTGGTACCAGGTCCACGACGACGTCGAGAACGTCGTTGCCGACCTCTCCCTCCTCGACAACGCGATGTCTGCCACCGCCGGAGCGAACAAGGTCTTCCTGCTCGCCGCCGACATGGGTGGCATGGGCTTCATCGAGAACAACAAGGCCCTGTGCATGCTGACCGTGCTGACCAGCACGCACCTGCTCGAGGCCGCCCACAAGAACGACGTCGAACGGCTCTTCTTCTCCTCCTCGGCCTGCGTCTACGCGGCCGGCAAGCAGACCGACCCGAACGTGACCGCGCTGGTCGAGGCGGACGCCTACCCGGCGCAGCCCGAGGACGGCTACGGCTGGGAGAAGCTCTTCACCGAGCGGATGTGCCGCCACTTCGAGGAGGACTTCGGTCTGACCACGCGGATGGCTCGCTACCACAACGTCTACGGCCCGAACGGCACTTGGACCGGTGGCCGCGAGAAGGCCCCGGCCGCGGTCTGCCGCAAGATCGCCACCGCTGCGATCACCGGCGAGCACACGATCGACATCTGGGGTGACGGCGAGCAGACCCGCTCGTTCATGTACATCGACGACTGCGTCAAGGGATCCCAGATGATCCTGGCCGGCGACAGCAACGAGCCGGTGAACCTGGGCAGCGACGAGCTCGTCTCGATCAACCAGCTCGTCGACATCGTCGAGAACATCGCCGGGATCAAGTGCGAGCGCTCGCACGACCTGAGTGCTCCTCAGGGCGTCCGCGGCCGCAACTCCGACAACACCCTGATCAAGGAGATCTACGGCTGGGCGCCGTCGATCACCCTGGCAGACGGCCTGGCGAAGACCTACGCCTGGGTCTACGACGAGGTCAAGCGCTCCCTGAGCTGATGCGGCTGCTCGTCCACGACTTCTCCGGGCACCCGTTCCAGCTCGAGCTGAGTCGTGAGCTGGCGAGTCGCGGCCACCAGGTCACGCACTCCTACTGCCCGGCGTGGGTCTCCGGCAAGGGCCGGATCCACACCGAGCCCGGGGACACCCTGGTGATCGAGCCGGTCGGGCCGAGCGAGCCGATCGCCAAGGACAAGTTCCTCAAGCGGTTCGTGGTCGAGGCCCGCCTCGGGTTCCAGCTGCTGGCTCAGGTCCGTCGTACCCGCGCGGACGTCGCGATGCTGTCGAACGCGCAGATCCCGACGCTGGTGGTCTTCGCCTTCGGGATGATGCTGCTGCGCAAGCCGTGGGTGCTCTGGCACCAGGACGTCTACGCGGTGGCGGTCAAGGCTTTTGCCGCCGACAAGCTCGGCCGGGGCTTCCGGGTGATCGCCGAGACCTTCACGATCGCCGAGCGCTGGACCTCCCGGCGGGCGGCCGCGGTGGTCGTGATCGCGGACTCCTTCGTCGCCGTCCACGAGGAGTGGGGGACCGCGGACAAGACCACGGTGATCCCGAACTGGGCGCCGTTGGACGAGATCGTGCCGGTTCCCCGGAAGAACGCCTGGTCGGCGGAGCAGGGCCTCGACGACACCCAGACCCTGCTGTACTCCGGGACCCTGGGCCTCAAGCACAACCCGGGCCTGCTGGTCGGGGTCGCGGCCGCCGTACGTGAGGCCGGTACGCCGGTCCACCTGGTGGTGGTGAACGAGGGCCCTGCCGAGGCCGTCCTGCGCGCCGAGGCCGCGCGCCTCGACGTACCGCTGACGCTGCTGCCGTTCCAGCCCTACGAGCGGCTCTCGGAGGTCCTCGGCTCCGGCGACATCCTGGTCGTGCTCCTCGAGCAGGGCGCGGGCGCGTTCTCGGTCCCGTCCAAGACGCTGTCCTACCTGTGCGCGGGGCGGCCGATCCTGGGCCTGATGCCGGCCGAGAACCTGGCCTCGCAGCTCGTCGGCGACGTCGACGGGCTGGTGCTGCCGCCCAACGCCGACTCGTTGCCCGCCGCGGCGACCTGGGTGGTCTCGGTGCTGGCCGACGACGGCGAGCAGGCCCGGTTGGGCAAGCAGTCCCGGGCGCTGGCCGAGCGGGAGTTCGCCCTGAAGGGCTGCGCCGACCGCTTCGAAGAGATCCTGCTCCGCTCAGCGTCTTGACATCCGGACAGGCGTCTCGGTCTGTGGGATAGCCGTTTCCGACCGTGCCCGGGTACCGCCTAGGCTTCTGATCGTGTTCTCGACCATGCTGACCAAGCGCCGCGCAGTGGACCACTGCCGCGTGCACTCGTCGCTGTGTCGAATGTCCTGACGGGACCCCAGCCTCACGACGAGCCGCCCTTCCGGGCCGGCGTCCGAGCCTGATCCGACACGATCTCCCGATCGTCCTTGTCGGTGCGTCCCCTCCGTCCCCGGACATCCCCGAACCCAGGAGCAGCCATGAGCCAGTCCGAAGCAAAGGCACGGCAGCAGATCGATCCCCGTGGCCCGCGGTTCACCGCGAGCATCACGCTCGCCCTGTTCGCCGCGGTGCTGCTGACCGCACCCGGGACGGCTGCCGTCGTGCTGCTGGCCGTGCAGACCGCGTTCTTCGCGATCGGCGCGGGACGCGGCGTGCAGTACACCCCGACGGCGTACGTGTTCAAGAAGGTGATCCGCCCGCGGCTGTCCGCGCCGGACCACCTCGAGGACCCGGAGCCGCCGCGGTTCGCCCAGCAGGTCGGCCTGTTCTTCACCGTCGTCGCGCTGGTCGGTTTCGCCACTGGCGTCGACCCGCTGGGGTACGTCTTCACCGGCTTCGCCGTGGTCGCCGCGTTCCTCAACGCAGTCTTCGGCTTCTGCCTGGGCTGCGAGCTGTACCTCCTGGGACGGCGCATCTCGTCCCGCAAGAACTCCACCACCACCAACGAATCGAACAAGGAAGAAGTAGCCGCATGAGCCGCGAATCCGCACTCGTCAACGCCGACTGGGTAGCCGAGCACCTCGCCGACCCGAACGTGATCCTGATCGAGGTCGACGAGGACACCTCGGCGTACGACCGCAGCCACATCAGTGGCGCGATCAAGCTCGACTGGACCACCGACCTCCAGGACCAGGTCCGCCGCGACTTCGTCAGCAAGGCCCAGTTCGAGGCCCTGCTGTCCGAGAAGGGTGTCAGCAACGACGCCACCGTCGTCCTGTACGGCGGCAACAACAACTGGTTCGCGGCGTACGCGTACTGGTACTTCAAGCTGTACGGCCACTCCGACGTCAAGCTCCTCGACGGCGGCCGCAAGAAGTGGGAGCTCGACGCCCGCGACCTGACCGACGAGCCCGTCAAGCTGGACCCGACGTCGTACACGGCCACCGAGCAGGACCTCTCGATCCGTGCCTTCCGTGACGAGGTCGTCGCGGCCATCGGCACCCAGAACCTGGTTGACGTCCGCAGCCCCGACGAGTTCGCCGGTCGCTTGCTGGCGCCGGCGCACCTGCCGCAGGAGCAGGCGCAGCGTGCCGGTCACATCCCGACCGCGGCCAGCGTTCCGTGGAGCAAGGCCGCCAACGACGACGGCACCTTCCGCTCCGACGACGAGCTCAAGCAGATCTACTCCGAGGCCGGCGTCGACTGGTCCAAGGACACGATCGCGTACTGCCGGATCGGCGAGCGCTCCAGCCACACCTGGTTCGTGCTCAAGGAGCTGCTCGGCGAGGAGAACGTCAAGAACTACGACGGCTCCTGGACCGAGTACGGCTCCCTGGTCGGCGTTCCGGTCGCCCTGGGCGACGAGCCGGGCGTCGCCTGATGTGTGGTGCGGTGAAGGGCGGACTCTCCCTGGACGGCGTTGACGTCGCCAAGGAGGCCATCATCCAGGGCCAGGTCGTCCGCGGCGACGAGCCCGTGGGCAATGCCTACGTGCGTCTCCTGGACGGCACCGGGGAGTTCACCGCCGAGGTCCCGACCTCGGCGACCGGGCACTTCCGGTTCTTCGCCGGCCCGGGTGACTGGACCCTGCGCACCCTCGCGCCCCAGTCCGACCCGGTCGACAACAAGGTGACGGCCGCCAAGGGCGTCGTCGCCGAGGTCACCGTCTCCCTCTGACCCGACTGCGAAGGTCCCGCCACCCCTGACCTGGGTGGCGGGACCTTTGTGTGTGTCCGGCGGCGTGCGTGCGGGGACATGCAAATGTCGCAGGCGGGACGGATGGGATTCCCACCAACCCCATCCGCGACATTTGCATGGTGGGGTCCGCCGGGTGACAACCTGAACCCCCACCGCGGAGTTTGGACAGGTGTGACTAGAAACGGATCAGCATGATTCCCCCTCGCGACCGGCAGGTGTTCGACGCCTTCGTGGCTGGGTCCTCGGACCGGCTGCTGCGGACGGCGTACCTGCTGTGCGGGGACCGGGGTCATGCCGAGGACCTGGTGCAGACGGCCCTGATGCGGACCGCACGGCGCTGGCGGACGGCCCGGGCCATGCCTGAGGCCTATGCCCGTCGGGTGGTGGTGAACCTGGCCAAGGACCGCTGGCGCCAGCTCGGTCGACGGCCGGCGGAACTGCCGTTGGACGTGGACGTCCGGGGTCAGGAGACCTCGACCCTGCTGGACCGGGACGCCCTCCTCCGGGCGGCGTCCGGGTTGCCGCCGGGTCAGCGAGCGGTCCTGGTGCTGCGCTACTTCGAGGACCTCTCGGTCGAGGACACCGCCGCAGCACTCGGTTGCTCGACCGGAACCGTCAAGTCACAGACCTCCCGCGCCCTGGAAAACCTCCGGATCGCGCTCAGCCCGACCAAGGAGCATGCCGATGTTGACCGATGACGACCTGATCCGTGAGCTCGGTGCGGCCTACCGCGCCGACACCGAGAAGCTGACCTACTCCGGACGCCGGCACCCGCGCCGTACGGCGGTCGTGGCCGTTCCGGTCGCCGCCGTCGGGATCGCGATCGCCGCGGTGGCGATCAGCGCGACCCTGAGCAACGACCCGGCCGCGGCTCCGGGGGCCGGCGCCGCGCCGACGCACTCGGCGGCCCCGGTCACGAAGGCGAGGACCGTGAAGGCGAAGATCTCGCTGGCCGGGTTCACCTTCAGCTACCAGCGCACAGCCGGTACGCCGGCTCCGGTGTACGCGACCACGGAACCGGGACCGGTCCCCGACGGGTTCACCCCGATCGCTACGCCGGGCACGGACGCCAAGGCGTGGGTCGGCAAGGACCCGAAGACCGGCGACAACGCCATCTACGTGCAGATCGCGGACCGCAACGGGGGGAACCTGTTCGCACTGCACTCCGCGGTGTGGACCCAGGACCAGCTGGTCGACATGTTCCACAACGGGACGCCGCAGGCGGTTCCGCTGGTCAAGGAGTAGCTACGAGAAACGATGGCCCGTCGCCCCTGGTGACGGGCCATCGCTACCCCCGAGCCTTCTCAGGAGGCGCCGATCAGGAGTCCGCCGGCTTCCGCGCGAAGACGTCCAGGACGATCCGCGGGACCGGCCCGTGCTTGATGGCGGTGTCCATCGCCCGCCCGGTCGCTCCGGCCAGACCCGCGGGCATCCCGAGCGAGCGCAGGTAGGACGACGACTTCAGGCTGTACCGCGCCTTCGGCACCGCCCGTACGTCGGTGAACCCGTGCCGCCGCAGCAGCGCCTGCATGCTGCGCCGGGTGTGCAGCTGCCAGTGGTGCTCGGCAACCCGGCGGTCGACGATCCGGGTCACCCGGCCGCCGGTCGCGGACAGGGCCGAGAGGGCCAGCCCGTCGGCGGTGGTCCAGCGGGGGGTCTGCAGGTACAGGACCCCGCCCGGGCGGAGCAGCCGGAAGCAGTCGTGGATCAGCTCGTCGACCTCCTCGACGTGGGCCAGGACGCACCACATCGTGACGGCGTCGTACTCCTCGCTCAGGTCCAGGTCACCCAGCTCGCCGAGCACCAGGTCGACGCCGTACCGGGTCCGGGCCAGGTCGATCGCGCCGGCGTGCAGCTCGTTGCCGCTGACCCGGAACCCGTGGTCGCGGGCCAGCGCCAGGAACTCACCGTCCCCGGCGCCCACGTCGAACAGGCTCGGGTCGGGATGTCCCGACAGCTCCTCGGCCAGCAGCCCGAGCGTCTGGTGCCAGGCCAGCTGGGCCGCGCCCTCCCGCTTGCCGTTGACGTAGCCGTCGTAGTCGAAGGTCAGCGCCCCGTGCGGGTCCTCGAGGTCGTGCGCGTACGTCGACCGCTCCGCCCAGGCGTGCAGCCCGCAGGCGCGGCAGGAGAGCACGCTGCGGCCGGTCTTCCGCGAAGCGCGGTGCTGGACGACGTGATCGGAGCCGCAGGCCGAGCACGGGCCGAGCAGCGTCAGGGGAGGGGCGAGGGGTGCGGTCACGCGATGGCTCCTGCGTCGATCGGCCCCCGAGCGGTGTCCGGCGCGAACCGGACAGTTCATCCTAAGCGCGGACACAGCGTCAGCAACACCCCCAAGCGCTGATTCCGGACAGGTCCGCGGTTGGGCAGTGGGCGCCTCCGGCCTTGGGTAGGCTCACCGGTCATGTCGGGCATCGAAGGTCCGGGCACGCCGCCGGAGGTGCCCGAGGAGTTCGCGGACGCCTACCGCGACGCCTACGAGCGCGCGCTGGCCGACGAGGACGTCGCCGGACCCGTACGCCGGCAGGTGCCGATCTGGGCGCTGTTCCTGCTGCTGGTCGCGGTCCTGATCGCGGCAGCGTTCGTGGTCGGCAAGATCGTCTCCGGGCCGAGCAATTCCCCCGGCGCAGCGAGCGGTGGCCCGACGTACGCCGGCCCCTCGTCGCCCGCACCGCACCGGAACCGGACGCACCGACCGGCCCCCTCGGGCGCGGCCAGCGGGTCCTTCACGCCCGTGACGATCGACAGCGCCCAGGCGACCTGCACGGCTCCGCCCGGGGTCGACTCCGCCGGCCACCCGGTGGACTACCAGGTCGCCAACGCCATCGACGGCAAGAGCGACACCGCCTGGCGCTGCGACGGCAGCGCGATCGGCGAGACCCTGACCCTCACCCTTCCGGCGGGGACCTCGGTCACCGAGCTGGGAGTGATCCCCGGCTACGCCAAGACCGATCCGACCAGCGGCACCGACCGGTACGCCGAGAACAACCGGATCACCCGGATCCGCTGGACCCTGGCCGACGGGGTCGTGGTCACCCAGAACCTCAACCCGGACCCGACCGACCGCGCCCTGCAGACGATCCGGACGCCGGCGACCGTCACCGGGACCGTGACGCTGCAGATCCTCAAGGTGGCCAAGGGGTCACGGGACACCACCGCGATCAGCGAGATCCAGGTGGGCGAGGGTTCGTAGAACCCGCTAGCCCAGGTCGGGAAGACCCGGGCCGCGCACTGCGGTCGCGTCGGTCTCGGCACGGTGGTGCTGACGTCGGGCCAGCCGCGCGGCGATCGGGTCCGGAGCCGGCTCGGGGGTGTTGTGCTCGTAGGTCACCAGGATCAGCGCGAGCGCGGCCCAGACGATCCGGTCGTACAGGGTCGGGCCGATCAGGCCGAAGGCGGCGTACGAGAGACCGGCGTACGCCAGCCGGTTCGGGGCGCCCGGCTGGAACAACGGCCGGATCAGGGCGGCCATGATCAGCACGAAGCCGAACAGGGTCAGGATGCCGCCCCCGACCGCGACCTCCAGGTAGGCGTTGTGGAACGCCAGCAAGGTGTCCTTGGACCAGCCGTTGCCCTGGATCGGATGGTGCAGGAACAGCGTGAAGCCCTGGTGCAGCAGTCCGTTGCGAGCCGCGTCGGAGTACTGGGCGCTGGTGTTGCCCTGAAGCCGCTGGAGCACGTTGACCTGCCCGAGGGAGGACAGCACGGTGTTGACGGCGATGACGGCGATCGCCGCGCCGGAGACGAAGACGTACCAGGCGACGGCCGACCGCTCGACGATCGGCCAGGCCAGCGTGACCAGGGCGCAGCACAGCAGGCTGGCCCGGCTACCGCTGTCGATGACCGAGTAGCCGACGACGGCCATCGCACCGACGACGATCCAGCGGTTCTTCGGGTCCACCCGGTAGAAAAGGAAGATCAGCAACGCATAGGCCATCTGCCCGCCGAGGCCGTAGAAGTTCGGCTGGGTGGTGAGACCGGCGCCTCGCCCCTGGGCGTGGGTCGCGCCGTGCCGGGCGAAGCCGTAGAGGACGCTGATCCCCTGGCCGACGACGTAGGCCCAGGCGAGCCGGTCCAGCAGCTTGCCGGCGGGACGCAGCAGGTTCAGGACGAAGACCAGCACCATCGTCGCGGCGATGATCTTCACGAACCCGACGATGCTGGCCGCGACCGCGGGGGCCAGCATGCTGGAGATCATGCCGCCGGCGAACAGGATGGCCGCGCCGATGACGTACAGCGGCGGCAGCCGGGGTCGCCCGGTGGCCAGCATCCGCGGCATCAGCAGGCCGAAGGCGACCACGAAGAAGACGTCGGAGACGTCGACGTTGCCGGCGAGGCCGAGGGCGTTCATCGGCGCCGTCAGCATGCCGAGCACCATCAGGCCGATGCCCATCTGCTCCGGTCCGAAGCCGACCAGGCAGGCGAGCGCCACCGCCAGCAGGATCGCAGCAATGCCGTACAGCAGCGAGTTGCCGTGCAGCCCGAGGACGAGCAGCAGGATCAGGACGAGGAACCCGGTCAGGCCGCTCGCGAAGCTCGCGAGCCCCTTCACCGGGTCGACCCGTCCGTCCGAGAGGTCACGACTTGGTCTTGTCCGGACCGTAGCCGTAGCCGTACCCGTAGCCGTACCCGTAGCCGGAGCCCTTGCCGCCACGCTTCGGAGTCATGTTGACCATCACGCCGAGCAGGTTCGCGTCGACCTGGGCGAGACGCAGGGCAGCCTGCTTGAGCTGCTCCTTGGTGGTCTTGCCGTGCCGGACGACCAGGATCGCGCCGTCGACGTCGCGCGCCATGATGGCGGCGTCGGAGACCGGCAGCAACGGCGGGCCGTCGATGATCACCATGTCGAACATCTGCGAGACCCGGTCGAACAGCTCCTGGGCGGCCCGCGACTGCAGGACCTCGGTCGGGTTCGGCGGGATCGGGCCGCTGGCGAGGAAGTAGATGCCGCTGTCGGTGTGCTTCTGGATGCTGTCCTGGAGCTCGCTGCGACCGACCAGGACGGTGGTCAGGCCGACGGAGCGCTCGAGGCCCAGGACGCTGGCGACCTTGGGGCGCCGCAGGTCGCCGTCGATCAGGAGGACCCGGAGGCCGGTCTGGGCGAGCGCGATCGCAAGGTTGGTCGCCGTCGAGGTCTTGCCCTCGCTCGGGACGGCGCTGGTGATGACCAGGGCGCGGGGGCGGGTGTCGAGGTCGAGGAACTGCAGGTTGGTCCGCAGCAGGCGGAAGGCCTCGACCCGGGTCGAGTGGCTGCCCACCTCCGTCAGCAACGGGTGCTTCGGCACGTCGGCGTCGTAGGCGACGCTGGAGAGCACCGGCGCGTCGATGGTGTTCTCCACGTCGCTGGCGGAGCTCACCGTGTTGTCGAGCAGGTCGCGGGCCAGCGCCATCGCGGCACCGATGACGAGTCCGAGGACGCCGGCGATCAGCAGGTTGAGCGTGGGTTTCGGACTCACCTTGCTAGCGCTGTAGGTGGCCGGATCGACGATC
>JAOPXD010000131.1 GCA_025965315.1 Marmoricola sp. | reverse complement strand
TGCGGGAGGTGACCCGGACCCGACCATCGGCCACCTCGACCAACGCCCTGATGCCGTCCCACTTGACCTCGTGGACCCACCCGGACCCGGCAGGGACGTGGTCCCCCCGGGTCGCGAGCATCGGCTTCATGGACCCATCCTGCCAGCCGGTCAGCCGCCTGCCCGGCTGAACGAAGGGCGCGCTCCACCGCCCGCTCCACGCTGGAAGTTCGCGAAGTTGGGTCGGGTGTTGTTCGTCAACGTCGTGCTGGCGCCCTTGACCGGCGCGTCGATCTGGGCGAGGACGACCTGGGTCCCGGCCTTCACCCCGCTGGCGAGCGCGACCCGGTCCGAACCGATCGCACCGATGGTCACCCGCACGGTGCTGAGCTTGGAACCGTTCCAGGTGTGCACGGTTCCCGAGGTGCTGCCCGCGGTCCGGGCCACGGCCGAGGTGGGCACGGTAACGACGTCCTTGGCAGTCGCCAGCACCACCTGGAGCAGTGCGCCCGAGCCGGTCGGAAGCGAGATCGTGGGGTCCTCGACGGTGACCGTGATCGGGTACGCCGTCGTGCCGGACGTGCTGTCCGGGACGAGACCGATGAAGGAGACGGTCCCGGTGGTCGTCCTCGACACCCCGGGGACGCTGACCGTCACCGCCTGGCCGAGCTTGACCTGGCTCAGCTGGGTCTGGGTGACGGTCCCTCCGATGGTCACCGCGCTACCGCCGACCACGGTGGCCGCCGTGGTGCCGGCGGTGGCCGAATCGCCCTTGGCGATGTCCAGCGCAACCACCTTGCCCGAGCGGGTCGAGCGCAGCGTCGCCTGCGCCCGGTTCTGCTGGGCGGTGATCTGGTCGGCCTTGGCCTGCTCGACCTGGGCCTGGTCCGAGGCGAGCGTCGCCGCGGTGACGGTGCCGCCAGCCGAGCCACCAGTGCCGCCGGAGGTGCCTGTGCCGCCGCTGGTTCCGGAGCCGGTGCCCGTGGCAGCAGTCGCGGGCGAGGCCGTGGTCCGCGCTGACGACGTGTGCCCGGTCGGTGAGCCGGTGCCGGTCGATCCGGTCCCGCTGACATTGCCGAGCGCCTTGGTCAGTGCGGCCGACAGGTCCTGCAGCGCCGAGGCGAGCGTGTCCTGTGCCTTGCTCACCGCGTTCTGGGCGTCCTGGACGGCGGCGAGCGCGGTGGTGCACGCGGCGTCGTCGGCGGTCCCCGCGCCGGTGCCGTCGGACGGAGAGTCCGACGGCGACGCGGCGGTCGTCGCCGACGCACTGAACGCGTCCTTGCACGCCGCCGTCTGCGCGGTGAGGGCCGCTGCCGCGTCCGCGAGCGCCTGACTCGCTGCGGTCTGCGCGTCCAGCACCTTCTGCTGGAGCTCCTTGAGGTTCTTCAGGGTGGCCGCCGCGGCCGCGGACGAGCCCGACCCGGAACCCGACCCCGAGCCGGAGCCGGCCCCGGAGCCCTTGCCGGTGTGGCTTCCGGTGCCCGACCCGCTGCTGGCTGCTGTCGAGACCGCCGAGGTCTGCGCGGTCTCGTCCGCGGACAGCTGAGCCACGGCCTTCGCCAGACCGGCCTTCGCCTCGGTGAGCGCGGCGTCGAGGTCGGTAGCGTCCAGCCGGGCGATCACCTGACCGGTCTTCACGGTGTCCCCGAGAGCGACCTCGAGCTTCGCCACGGTGCCACTGGTCCCGAAAGCCAGGTCGGCCCGGTGAGCGGCGTCGACGGTCCCGCTGGTCGACAGCGTCTGCTCGACGTCACCGGTCGTGGCGGCGACGGTCCGGTAGCTGGCCGTCGACCCCCCGCTCGCGACGGCGTACGTCGTACCGGCACCGATCAGGACCACGGTCGCGACCGCGATCACGGGCCACCGCGACCTGATCCCCATCAGGACGCCTGCCCGGTACCGGTCGGTCCGCCGCCGCCGGTGCCGACCCCGCCGCGGAAGCCGCCGAACCCGGTGGTGCAGGCACCGCTCACCGGCTGGGTGACGGCGATGGTGCTCGCGGTGATCGCACCGGTGTCGTCGGTCTTGCCCTGGGCCCGGACGCAGACACCGACCTTGACGTCGGTCGCGGCAGCCTTGGCCGTCGTGGAGAAGGTGGTGCTCGCGGTCGTGGTCACGGCGACCGAGGTCGTCGTCGCCGTCCCCCCCGAGGTCGAGGGCCTGGTCGAGTCGACGGTGAACCCGTTCGCCTTCACCCCGGTGACCTTGCCGAACGCGCCGCCGAAGCCACGGAACTGACCGTTGCCGCGGGTGCCGTTCGGGGCCCCCGTAGGAGCACCCGTCGGAGCACCCGTCGGGGCGCCGCTCGGCCGGGTGCCGCTGAAGCCGCTGCCCCCGCCGAACCCGCCCCCGGCTCCTCCGCGCAGGTTCTGGGTGCAGCTGCCGCTGACCGGTGCGGTGATCCGGACGCTGGTCGCGGTGACCGCGGTCGGCGCTGCGGTCGGCGCCGTGGTCGCCGACCCTGCGCTTGTCTGGGCAGAGGTGACGACGACGCAGTCGCCGACCTTCACGTCGGCGAGCTTGACGGCGACCTCCTTGGTGAAGGTCGTGCTCCCGGTCCAGGTGACAGCGACCTGGCCGGACTGCTGGCTCTGGACCTGGGCGGTCGAGCCGGTGACCGCAGCCACCTTGCCGTCGGCTCCGGGGAACCCGCCACCGAATCCGCCCCGGTTGGTCGTCGCTCCGCCGCCCTCGTTGGTGGGCCCGCTCGTGTTCGTCGAGCTGCCCGAGCTTCCGCAGGCGGCAGCGCCGAGGAGCAGCACTCCGGTGCCGCAGGCCGCAGCGATCCGGCGGGCGGTCATCGAGCGGCTGTAGAGGGTCGTGTTCATGGTTCTCCTTGAGGATCTGGTGCGAGAAGGCGGGCCGGGGGTCAGGTCAGGAGCGTTCACGTCAGTCGCTCCGCAAGGCGTCGATCGGGGTCAGCCGGGCGGCACGGCTGGCCGGGTAGACCCCGAAGCCGACGCCGAGACCGAGCGAGACACCGAGCGCGGCCAGGATCGCGAGGCCCGAGATGCTGACCGGCTGGTTGATCATCGAGGGCAGCACCAATGCACCGACCACGCCGATGGCGGCGCCGATCAGGCCGCCGATGATCCCGAGCAGCGAGGCCTCGATCAGGAACTGCCGGCGGATCGCCGAGGGTGTCGCCCCGAGCGCCTTGCGCAGCCCGATCTCGCGGACCCGTTCGGTCACCGAGACCAGCATGATGTTCATGACCCCGATGCCGCCGACGAGCAGCGAGATCGCGGCGACCCCGGCGAGCAGGATCGTCATCGTCTTGTTGGTCGAGTTCGCGGTCGCGAGCAACGCGTCCTGGGTGGCGATGCTGAAGTCCGCCGAGGCGCTGGAGACGTCGTGGGACGTGAGCAGGGCGGCGTCGACCTCCTGGTACGCCGCACTGAGCAGGTCGGCCGACTTCGCCTCGACGTACACGCTCGCGACCGCGTTGCTGGTCGAGCCCGACAGCTGCTGAGCCGTCGTGATCGGGACCACGGCCAGGTCGTCCTCGGAGGTCGACGAGCTCGAGCTGGTGGCGCCGGACTCGGCCAGCACCCCGATCACCGTGAGGGTGGTGCCGTCCGCGGTGATCGTCTGTCCCACCGGGTTGCCGCGGCTGAACAGCTCGGACGCGGTGTCCGCCCCGAGGACGGTCACGTCGGCGCCGTCGGCCAGCTCGTTGGCGGTGAAGAACCTGCCCGCGGTGAGGGTCCGGGCGCGGACCTGCTGCCAGTTCGTGGTCGTCCCGACGATCCGGCTGGTCCAGTTCGTGGTGCCGGCGGTCAACGACGTCGAGGTCGACGTCGTCGGTGCCACCCGGGACACGTCCGGGGCGACCGCGGAGTTCGCGAGGGTGTTCGCGTCCGCGAGCGTCAGCGTGGCCGCAGAGCCGAAGCCGCCGCGGACACCGCCGGTGCCGGTGCTGCTGCCCGGCGAGACGATCAGCAGGTTCGAGCCGAGCGCGTCGATCTGGCTGCGCACCTTGTCCTGGGCGCCGAGACCGAGGCCGACGGTGAGCACCACCGAGGAGATGCCGATGACGATGCCGAGCATGGTCAGCAGCGAGCGCATCCGGTGGCTCCGGACGGCGTCCGCTGCGGTGCGCAGGGTCTCCAGCCAGTTCACAGCGTCCCGACCTTCGCCTTGGTGGCCGCGTCATCAGCAGCACGCTCGGTGATCCGACCGTCACGGATGGTGAGCACCCGGTCGGCCTCGGCGGCGACGTCGTTCTCGTGGGTGATCAGCACGATCGTCCGGCCGGCGTCGTGCAGCTCGCGGAACAGGGCAAGCACGTCGGCCGACGAGACCGAGTCCAGGTTGCCGGTCGGCTCGTCGGCCAGGATCATCGACGGCTCGGTGACCAGCGCCCGGGCCACGGCGACCCGCTGCTGCTGGCCGCCGGAGAGCTCACCGGGTCGGTGGTCGGCACGGTCCGAGAGGCCGACCCGGTCGAGCGCGTGCCGGGCGCGCTCCTCGCGCTCGGCCCCGTACACCCCGGCATAGGCCAGTGGCAGAGCGACGTTGCGCAGGGCGGTCATGTCCGGCAGCAGGTTGAACTGCTGGAAGACGAACCCGATCTCACGGTTGCGGATGTGCGCCAGCTCGGCCTCGGCCAGGTCGCTCACGTCCCGACCGGCGAGCTCGTAGGTGCCCTCGGTGGGAACGTCGAGACAACCGAGGATGTGCATCAGCGTGGACTTGCCGGAACCGGACGGGCCGATGATCGCGACGTACTCGCCCTCCTCGATCCGGACGTCGATCCCGCGCAGCGCCTCGACGGCGGCCGCACCGGTCGCGTACGTCTTCCGGACGCCGGCCAGCTCGATGATCGTGCGGGTCCCGGAGGTGCTCACTGGCCCGCACCGCCGAAGCCGCCGGTGAAGTTGCCGCCGCCGGGGAACCCGCCGGCACCGCCAGTACCACCGGTCGTGCCGGTGCCGCCGCGGTTGAACAGCCCGGTCCCACCGTTGCGGGTGACGCCCCCGGCCGGCAGCGTGATCGTGATGATCGAGACGACGTCGCCCGCCTTCAGCCCGGAGAGAACCTCCGTCTGGGCGCCGTACGCCGTGCCGAGGGTGACGGTCGTCCTGGTCTTCTTTCCGTTCTTGACGGTGTAGACGTAGGTGCTGGTCCCGCTGGTGTGCAGCGCCTGCGTCGGCACCGTGAGCACGTTCGTGGCCTGCTTGACCGTGATCGCCACGGTCGCGCTCGCGCCGGGGTACAACCCCGTCGGCGATCCGGTCACCGCGATCACCACGGGGAACTGCGCGGCACCGGTGTCTGAGGCGCTGGCGATGCTGCCCACCTCGGAGACCGTTCCGTAGACCGGCGTGGTGCCACCGGTCGGGGTGATGGTCGCCTGCATCCCCACCTTCAGCTGGCTGATGTCGGTGGAGGACACGTCGGCGTCGACGAGCAGCTTGGTCGGCGAGATCACCGTGACCCCGGTGGTCGTGGATCCGCCCGAGGCGGCGTTCTGGTCGGAGCCCTGCGAGGACCCGACCGTGTCGCCGACGGCGTAGCTGACCGCACTGACCACGCCGGTGAACGGCGCCGTCAGGGTCGCGTTCGCGACCGCGTCCTGCGCCTGCCGCAGCGCCGAGGTCGCCGAGGCCACCGAGGCCTCGTCGGCGGAGACCTGGGCCGTGGTCCCGCCTGAGTCCTCGGAGAGCTGCGAGTTCGCGGCGGTCAGCTGGGCCTCGGCCGCGTCCCGCTGGGCCCTCAGGGCGGTGGCGTCGATCTTCGCGAGCACGTCGCCCCGGAGCACCT
The DNA here is from genome assembly GCA_025965315.1 of Marmoricola sp. Lineage (GTDB taxonomy): Bacteria > Actinomycetota > Actinomycetes > Propionibacteriales > Nocardioidaceae > Marmoricola. Next base: position 27,791 of record JAOPXD010000131.1, on the reverse strand, counting down.
TCTGCCCGGCCTTCACCGCTACCCGGGTGACGGTCCCCGAGGAGGTGAAGGAGAGCACCGTGTCGCGCACGGGCGTGATCGTGCCGGTGGCGGACACCGTCGTCTTGTAGGTCCCGGTGGCGATCGTGGCGGTGATCTCCTGGGTCGTGCTGGAGCTGGAGCCGGGGGCGAACCTGATCCAGCCGGCCGCAGCGAGGACGACGACGACCACGCCGATCGCCCACCAGCGTCGCGGCACGGTGCGGAGCCGGCCCAGGAGCGCGCCCGGGTTCCGTTCCGAAGAAGAGAGAGAAGGCATGCCCGAACAGTGCTGGTCACGACTGGGAAAACACCTCGTTCAACTTGTGAAGAACCTGTGAGGTGGCATCCGGGGCCCGGGCGAGTCATCCTTGTCCCATGCGAGCGATCTGGAAGGGTGCCGTCTCCTTCGGCCTGGTGAGCGTCCCCGTCAAGCTGTACTCGGCCACGGAGAACAAGGACATCTCCTTCCGCCAGGTGCACGCGAAGGACGGCGGCCGGATCAAGTACCAGCGGATCTGCTCGCTGGACGGCGAGGAGGTCGCGTACGCCGACATCGCCAAGGGCTACGAGACCGAGGACGGCGAGATGGTCATCATCGACGATGCCGACCTGGCCGACCTCCCGGCGACGAGCAGCCGGGAGATCAGTGTCGAGAAGTTCGTCCCGAGCGACCAGATCGACCCGATGCTGTTCGAGAAGTCCTACTACCTGGAGCCGGAGAAGACCGGCGCGAAGCCGTACGCCCTGCTTCGCCAGGCGCTCGAGGACGCTGACCGGATGGCACTGGTGACGGTGTCCCTGCGCAACCGGATGTCGCTCGCGGTACTGCGCGTGCGCGACGACGTGATCGTGATGCAGACCATGATGTGGCCCGACGAGATCCGCAAGCCGGACTTCGGCTCGGTCGACGTCGAGGACGCGAAGCCGGCCGAGGTGAAGATGGCGACCATGCTCGTCGAGACCCTGGCCGGTGATTTCGTGCCCGACGAGTTCGAGGACGACTACCGCGAGGCGATCGAGGCACTGGTCAAGGCGAAGATCGAGGGCGGCGAGGTCACCGCGACCCCGCAGGCCCGGAAGAGCTCGGGCGAGGTCGTCGACCTGCTCGCTGCGTTGCAGCGCAGCGTCGATGCGGCCCGCACCGCCCGGGGCGATGCGCCGGCAGCGACCGGCTCCGGTTCCGGGAGCGCCAAGCCGACCAAGAAGACCGCCAAGAAGGCTCCGGCCAAGAAGGCCGCCAAGAATGCGCAGAAGAAAACAGCCAAGAAGGCGTCCTGACCGAAACAGTCGTCATGTCCGCTTTTAATACTTTTTGTCTATAAATTTGATTGTGAACTTGGTCAACTTTTGCCACATGCGATCCAAAAACCGTAGTATCAGGCTTGCTTGGCGGGTGCTCGATGCTGAGCCATGTCAATCATTTTCACGGCTTCGCTAACAAAGGCGACGCCCTGCCGGGAGGAACCATCTTGAACCGACGTGTGTTGCGCCTCAGCGCGATCGTGGGAGCGGTCACTGTCTCCGCGCTCGCTGTCGCCCCAGTCTTTGCCGCGGCCCCTGTGTCGCAGGCGACCGCAGAAGGCCTGTCCCTGGGTATCGCTGGTTCACCGACCAGCATCGGGACGGTCACCTCGACCAACGACGGCACCAAGGAGACCAAGACCGGCGTCACGAACCCGCCGATCAGCCTGCTGAAGGGCCAGAACATCCTGGGCCTCGGTGTTGTCGCCTCGGAGACGTCCGCCACGGTCGCCGCCAACGGTGACGGCATCTCCGCCGCCTGCGCCGGTCTCGCCGGCAACGGCGCGACCATCGCCGCCGTGGGCGACTCCAGCTGCCTCGCCGGTGGTCACTCCATCGACCTGTCGCTGGGCAACATCGACCTGTCCAAGCTGGTCACGATCGACCCGGCTTCGGTGCTCGGCCCGCTGGCCGCGCTGAACCCCGTCGTCACCAGCCTGCTGTCGCCGATCACCACCGCGCTGTCCAACGCTCTGAAGAGCACCCCGCTCGGCGAAACGGGCCTGACCGCCGACATCGGTGCCATCCAGGCCTCCTGCAACGCCACGCCTGGCGCTGCCTCGGGTACGGCGAACATCACCGATGTCACCATCGGTGCTGACCTGGCCGGTACCAAGGTCAACCTGGTCACGCTGCCGATCCACCCGGCCGTGAACGGTCCGGACATCAATGTCGACCTCGCTGGTCTGATCGACGACATCCTGGCCGGGATCAAGGCCGAGCTGCACACCGCCCTCAACGGCGTGCTCGACCCGGCGAACGCCCTGACCGACGCGATCAAGAACGACGTCGTGGACGCACTGGTGCCGAAGCTGAACCAGGCTCTGGCCCCGCTGACCACCGCGCTGTTCTCGCTGAAGCTCAACCAGCAGGTCTCCAGCGCCGGCGCGATCGACGTCAAGGCCCTGCAGCTCAAGGTTCTCCCCGGCCTCTCGGCCGCGGGCATCCCGGCGCTGCTCAGCCTCAACGTCGGCCACGTCACCTGTGGCCCGAACACCAAGGTCGCGGCTCCGCCGACCACGACCCCGACCACCCCGACCGGACACCCGAAGCCGCCGACCGTCGTTGACTCCGGTCTCGCCGGCCACAACACGGCTCGCGACGTCCTGACGGCTACCGCCGCTCTGATGATGCTTGCTGGGGCGGCTGGCCTCATCGGCTACCGCCGCATGCTCGTCAAGTGACAGAAGGCAAAGCCGGCGACCACATCGCAGGATTGAGCAAACGACTCGTCGTTCTCTTCCTCGCGATGGTGATCGCCGGCTTTGCCATTCCCTCTCCGGGAATCGCCGGCGGCCCGGACCCCGGTCCGCCGAGCCTGTACCACCCGCTCGGCGTCCCCTCGAAGCCCGAGCTGCTGGTCGTGCCGGAGATCGGCCTGCGCGCACCGGTGCTGCCGATCGAGGTCGACTCCCAGGGCGTGCTGACCCCGCCGTCGGACTTCCACGAGGTCGGCTGGTGGCAGGACAGCGCCGAGCCCGGCTCGGCAACCGGCGAGACCCTGATGACCGGCCACACGGTGCACACCGGGGGTGGTGTGATGAACGAGCTGGGCGAGATGCGCCCCGGTGCCCTGGTCCAGGTCCGCACCGCCCACGGCACCGTCGACTACCGGACCACCAAGGTCTTCGTCTACACCAAGGCCCAGCTCGCGAAGCACAAGGACGACCTCTTCGGGCAGGACCACGGCAACGGCCGGCTGGTGCTGGTCACCTGCATCGGCTGGACCGGGCACGACTACACCAGCAACGTCATCGTCTTCGCCGACCAGCTCGGCGTCCGCAACGACGATCCGCTCGCGAAGCAGCACTTCGAGAAGACCAACAAGAAGCACTACCCCTTGGTCAAGCACAAGCGCCTGCTGGTTCCCTCCGACGTCGCCAAGTAGCGATCAGCCGGGCTTCGACCCGCCACGCGCCGCCGGTGAGTCCGGGAACCGGCCGGAGCTTGCCGAGGCAACGGCGTCCATCAGTCGCGGTGCCACCAGGTTGAGCACCTCGGCCAGGCTGCCGACGGCGGTGCTGATCGTCAGCGGCCGGTCCTCGAGCGCCCGCAGCACCAGCGCGGCCGCCTGCTCGGGCGACTTCGCCGGAGCCCGGTCGTAGGCCTCGGTCGCGGTGATCATGTCGGTACGGACCAGCGAGAGCCGCAGGTTCGTGAAGGTGACGTTGTCGGCGTACGCCTCCCGTCCGGCGATCCGGCTGAACGTGTCCAGGGCGGTCTTCGAGGCGATGTACGCCGTGAACCGGGGCGCCTTGATCTGCACGCCCCAGGTGACGATGTTGACCACGTGCCCGAACCGCTGGCCGCGCATCGCCGGGAGCAGCCCCAGGATCAGCCGTACCGGCCCGAAGTAGTTGATCGCCATCGTCCGCTCGAAGTCGTGCATCCGGTCGTAGGAGAGCTCGAGCGAGCGCCGGATCGAGCGACCGTCGTTGTTGACCAGCATGTCGACGGCGCGGTGGCTCGCCAGCACCTCGGCCACCAGCGCGTCGACGGCGTCCGGGTCGGTCAGGTCGCAGACATAGGCGTACGCCGTCCCACCGGCTGCGGTGATCGCGTCGGAGACCCGGGCGAGCTCGTCGGCCCGTCGGGCGACCAGCAGCACGGTCCCGCCGCGCTCCGCGACCGCACGCGCGGTCGCCTCACCGATGCCCGAGGACGCACCGGTGATCATCACGACCTTGCCGGCCACCGGGCTGGGCAGGCTCCGGACGCGACCGACGACGTGACGCCGCAGCCAGGCCCGCGGGGTCTGGAGCAGATCAGTCATCGGTGAGCAGCGGCCACGGGCGGGTGCGCTCCAGCTGCGCCGAGAGCGAGAGCAGCGTCGGCTCGTCGCCGATCCGGCCGACCAGCTGGACGGCGACGGGCAGTCCGTCCGAGGCGATCCCGGCGGGGACCGACGCCGCCGGGTTCCCGGTGACGTTCCACAGTGCCGTCCAGGCCACCACGGGCCGCGCCTTGAGGGTCGCCGTGAGCGTGCCGCCACGCTCGAGCACACCGACCTTGCGCGGCCGGGGGCCGATGGTCGGGGTGAGGAGCACGTCCACGTCGTCGAAGATCCGGTTGGTGCGCTCGGCCAGGCGCTCGCCGGCGGCCAGCGCCTTGTCGATGACCGACGGCGTCACCCAGGTGCCCAGGCGGTAGGTCTCGCGGGTGCGTGCCTCGAGCTGCTCGAAGTGCTCCACCGCGTCGGCCTCGGCGCGGACGCCGCCGAGGAACTGCGGCACGAACGCGGCTGTCGGGTCGGGGTAGTGCGGGTCGATCTCGCGGACGTCGTGGCCCAGGTCCGCGAGCGCCCGGGCGGTCGCGTGCACCGCGCGGACGTGCTCGGGCGCAGGCTTCACGCCACGGGTCACCGGCACCGTCGACCAGCCGATCCGTAGCCGGCCCGGATCCGTTCCGGCGGCGGCGATGAACGACGTCGACGGCTCGGGAGCGGTGAACCGGTCACCCGAGGAGTTGCCCCGGATGACGTCGTACACGAGCGCCGAGTCGAGCACGGTCCTGGTCAGCGGGCCCGAGGTCCCCAGGCCCCACCACAGGTGCGGCACCGGGGCACTGGTCACCCGGCCACGGGTCGGCTTGAGACCGAACAGACCGCAGTACGCCGACGGGATCCGGATCGAGCCGCCGCCGTCGCCGCCGATGGCGACCGGCACCATGCCGGCGGCGACCGCGGCCGCGGTACCGCCGCTCGAACCGCCCGGGGTGTGGTTGCGGTCCCACGGGTTGCGGGTGATGCCGCCGTCCACCGACTCGGTGAACGGCCACTGACCGAACTCGGGCATCCGGGTCTTGCCGATGATCACGGCCCCGGCGCTGCGCAGCCGACGTACCAGCTCGCAGTCCGTGGTGGCCGGGGTGCTGTTGCCGCGGCCGCCGAACGTGGTCACGCAACCGGCGACGTCGAACTCGTCCTTGATCGCGATCGGGACGCCGTGCAACGGGCCCGGCGCGCGACCGGCGGCCAGCGCAGCGTCGAGAGCTGCCGCCTCGGCCCGGGCCTCGTCGATCAGGACCATCGAGAACGCGTTCAGTCCGGGGTTGCGCTTCGCGATCCGGTCCAGTGACGCCTCGACGACCTCGGCCGCGGTGGCAGCCCCGCTCGTCGTACGACGGACCAGGTCGCTGGCGGAGAGGTCGGCCAGGTTCATGCGCAGAACCTACCGCTTGGCTCAGGGGGTCTCCAGCAGCGAACGGACCACCCGCAGTGCCACCGACAGCCGCGCCAGGTCGGCCACGTCGTCCCCGCTGATCTCGGCGAGCGTCTCGGCCGCCCGGCCCAGCGCGATCCGGTCCCGCTCCTGGAAGGCGGCCACCATCGCGGTCGCCGGGACGCCGGGGTCGGCGCCGTCGATCACCTGGCTGGTCAGCTGGGCGTGCACGCCGTGCAGGTCGTCGCGCAGGGCGGCCCGCGCCATCGTCTGCCAGCGGTCCTGGCGGGGCAGCGCCAGGATCCGCGCGACCAGCTGCGGCAGGCCGAGCGTCTCCCCGAGGGCGAAGTGCACCCGGGCCACCTCGAGCGGATCCGAACCCGTCCGAGCAGCGGCCTGGACGATGCCCAGCACCATGTACGCCGGCGGGCAGACGGCTACCCGGGTGGCGAGCTCGTCGGGCACGCCAGCCTTGACCAGGGTGTCGCGACGATCGCTGAACGCGACCAGCTCGACACCGGTCATCAGGTCGGGGAGCGCTGCGGTCACCTGCTCGGTGGTGACCTCGAACTCGCTCAGCACGGCTTCGCTGTCCAGCGGCTGCCGGCGGTTGTTGACCAACCAGCGGCTGGCACGTTCGACCAGGGTGCGGACCTCGAGCCGCATCCGGGTCTGCAGCGCGGCGTCCAGGACGTTGTCGAAGGTGGCGATCTCCCGGGTGACCGCACGTGCGCCGAAGATCTCCCGCGCCACGAAGTACGCGGACGTCAGCTCGCCGATCGGCGCGCCGGTCTCGCCCCCGAGCCGGTGGGCGTAGGTCATCCCGGCCCCGTTGACGAGCTGGTTGACCAGCTGGGTCACCACGATCTCCCGGCGGAGCGGGTGCTCCTCCATCCGGCCCCGGAACTCCTGACGCATCCGGTGCGGGAAGTAGGAGTACAGGTCGCCGCGCACGAACGGGTCCTCGGCGAGGTTGGTCTCGAGCAGCTCGTCGGCGATCACGATCTTCGTGTACGACATCAGCACCGCGAGCTCCGGACCGGTCAGCCCCACGCCGCGCTCGACCCGCATCGCCACCTCGCGCCGGCTCGGCAGCGCCTCCAGCTCGCGGTTGAGCAGCCCACGGCGCTCGAGGGTCCGCATCCAGTCCTCGTGCACGTGCAGCAGCGCCGGCGCCTGGGCCTCGGCGTTGGCCAGCGCGAGGTTCTGGGCGTCGTTGTCGGCCAGGACCAGCGCGGCGACCTCGTCGGTCATCGACGCGAGCAGCACGTTGCGCTGCTTGGTGGTCAGGTCTCCCGCGTCGACCACCCGGTCGAGCAGGATCTTGATGTTGACCTCGTGGTCGGAGGTGTCGACGCCGGCGGAGTTGTCGATGAAGTCCGTGTTGATCCGGCCACCTGCCCCGGAGCAGCCCTCGAGTGCGTACTCGATCCGACCGAGCTGGGTGAGACCGAGGTTGCCGCCCTCGCCCACGCACCGCGCCCGGAGCTCACCACCGTTGACCCGGATCGCGTCGTTCGCCTTGTCGGCCGCGTCCGCGTCCGACTCCCCCGCCGCCTTCACGTAGGTCCCGATGCCGCCGTTCCAGAGCAGGTCGACGGGAGCCTTCAGGATCGCGCTCATCAGCGCGGCCGGGGTCAGCGACGCCGCGTCGACACCGAGCGCTTCCTGCACCTGCGGGCTGAGCGGGATCGACTTGGCGGTCCGACGGAAGACACCCCCGCCCTCGGAGACCAGGTTGCTGTCGTAGTCCCACCACGAGGACCGCGGCAGCGCGAAGAGCCGTTGGCGCTCGGCGTACGAGACCGCCGGGTCCGGGTTCGGGTCCAGGAAGATGTCGCGGTGGTCGAACGCCGCCACCAGCCGGGTGTGCGGGGAGCAGAGCAGGCCGTTGCCGAAGACGTCGCCCGACATGTCACCGATCCCGACGCAGGTGAAGTCCTCGTGCTGGCAGTCGACGCCGAGCTCGCGGAAGTGCCGGCGTACCGAGACCCAGGCGCCACGGGCGGTGATGCCCATCGCCTTGTGGTCGTAGCCGACCGAGCCGCCGGACGCGAAGGCGTCGCCGAGCCAGAACCCGTACGAAGCGGCTACCTCGTTGGCGATGTCGCTGAACGTCGCGGTGCCCTTGTCGGCAGCGACCACCAGGTAGGTGTCGTCGCCGTCGTGGCGGACGACGTCGGCGGGCGGCACCACGACCCCGTCCACCAGGTTGTCGGTGAGGTCGAGGAGCCCGGAGACGAAGGTCCGGTAGCAGGCGATGCCCTCGGCCATCCAGGCCTCGCGGTCCGAGGAGTCCGGGAGCATCTTGGCGAAGAACCCGCCCTTGGCGCCCACCGGCACGATCACGGTGTTCTTGACCATCTGCGCCTTGACCAGGCCGAGCACCTCGGAGCGGAAGTCGTCGCGCCGGTCCGACCAGCGCAGACCACCGCGGGCCACGGCACCGAAGCGCAGGTGCACGCCCTCGACCCGGGGCGAGTACACGAAGATCTCGAACCGCGGACGCGGCTCGGGCAGCTCGGGCATCGCCGACGGGTCGAACTTCAGCGCGAGGTAGCCGTCCTCGACCGCTTTCGGCTGGAAGTAGTTCGTGCGCAGGGTGGCGGTGATCGCCGTCAGGTAGGAACGCAGGATCCGGTCGTGGTCCAGGCTGGCGACGTCCTCCAGGGCGCGGGTGATCCGCTCGGCGTGGTCGGTGCAGTCCGCGTCGCGGTCGCCGCCGAACGCGGGGTCGAACCGGCTCTCGAAGAGTGCCACCAGGAACCGGGTGATGTCGACGTTGGACCGGAGCGCGTCCTCGATCGAGTCCTGCGCGAACGGAGAGTTCGCCTGCCGCATGTGCCGGGCGTACGCCCGGAGCACCAGCGCCTGACGCCAGGTCAGCCCGGCAGCCAGCACCAGCGCGTTGAAGCCGTCGCTCTCGGTGCGTCCTGCCCGGACGGCGAGAACGGTGTCGGCGAAGAGCTCCCGGGCTGCCGGGGGCAGGCCACCGGCGTACCGGAGCCCGAAGTCGTAGACGTAGGACTCGCGGGGCAGCCGCTCGAGCCGGTAGGGGCGTTCGTCGATCACGTCGGTGCCCATCGCCGCCAGGATCGGCAGCACGTCGGACAGCGACAGCGGCGAGCCGATGCGGTAGATCTTCAGGCGCGCCTCGCCTGGTTGGGCGTCGAGCTGCTGGTGCAACGAGAGCGCCATCCCCTCGGTGCCCTCGATGGCCTCGAGCCGGCCGAGATCAGCCGCTGCGGTCCGCGGCGGGTAGGACTCCTTGTACGCCTCCGGGAAGCAGTCGGCGTACCGGCGGGCGAGCCGGCTGCCCTGTTCCTCGCCGTACTCGGCCAGCACCGCGGCGACGAAGTCGTCGCGCCACGAGCGGGCCGCCTCGGCGCACCGTCGCTCGAGCTCCGCGACGTCGACGTCGGCGGCGAGCTCTCCGGCCGGTCGGATCACCAGGTGCAGGCGTGCGGCGAACGAGTCGCCGATGTTGGCGGTGAACTCGAGGCTCTCGCCGTCCAGGGCGTCCTTGAGGATCGCGGCGATCCGTTCGCGGACCGCCGTCGTGTAGCGGTCCCGCGGCAGGTAGATCACGCACGACCAGAAGCGACCGTAGGTGTCAGGACGGACGAACAGCTTCAGTCCGCGACGCTCCCTGGTGTGCATCACCGCCGAGGCGTTGGCGAGGAGCTCGGCGACCGGGGTCGCGAACAGCTCGTCGCGGGGATAGGTCTCCAGGACGTCCATCATCGTCTTCGCGGCATGGCTCATCGGCTCGAAGCCGGCCGCCTCGATCACCCGCCGGGCCTTGACCCGCGCCAACGGGATCCGGGTGACCGACTCGGCGTACGCGGCCGAGGAGAACAGCCCGAGGAACCGGCGCTCGCCGGTCACCGAACCGTCCGGGCCGAAGGTCTTCACGCCGACGTAGTCCAGGTGCACCGGCCGGTGCACGGTCGCTCGCGCGTTGGCCTTGGCGAGGACCAGGACGACCTGCTCACGGGCCTTGGCCGCGGCCGGTGCCGGCAGCGGTGCCGGCGGCCCCGGATCGGACCGGAGGATCCCGTAGCCGGTGCCTGGTACGGCGGTGAGCACCTCGTCGTCACCATCGCGGTCGAGGCGGTACTCGCGGTAGCCGAGGAAGGTGAAGTGGTCCTCGCCGAGCCATTCCAGGAACGCTCGCGACTCGGCGACGTCCTCCTCGTCGAGCGGTGCCGGCGCGGTCGCCAGGTCGGCCACGATCGCGTCCAGCCGGTCGTGCATCCGGCTCCAGTCCTCGACGGCCTCGCGGACGTCGGTCAGCGACTTCTCCAGCGTCCTCGCCAGGGAGGCTGCCTCGTCCTCGTCGATCCTGTCGATCTCCAGGTGCATCCAGGACTCGCGGAAGACGTCGTGCGCGGAGGTGTCCGCACGTTCCCCGGCGTCGTCGAAGACCTCCTCCAGGTGACCCGCGACGTCACGGCGTACGACGAGCTGCGGGTGGATCACCAGGTGCACGGCGTGGTCGGCCCGGTCCAGCGCCATCGTCACCGAGTCGACCAGGAACGGCATGTCGTCGGTGACCACCTCGACGACCGTGTGGCCACCGGCCGACCACCCGTCGACGGCGACGCCCGGGGTGAGGATGCGGACGATCGCGGTGCCCTGCGGGCGCTCGGTCCCGGCGCGCAGCTGGTGGGTCACCGCGCCGTACAGGTCGGTCGGATCGCGGTCGATCAGGTCCTCGGGGGCGACGTGGCGGTAGTAGGCGCGCAGCACGCCGGCCATCTCGGGCGCCTGCGCGCACAGCCGGTCGAGCACGTCAGCCTTCGCGTCCTCCAACGTCGTGGACACTGCGGCCACCTCCCAGTCCGGACCGCACGCCGTTGTGCTGCCCCTTCGAGGCTAGGCCGCTGGGTGGTCCACGACAACAACCGGGTGCGCGACTCCCTCACAGCGCCGAGCGCAGCTCCCAGAGCAAGGGGTAGTACTTCAGCGACAACCGGCTGCGCAGGTAGGTCGCGCCGGTGGACCCGCCGGTCCCGGTCTTCGCGCCGATCATCCGCTCGACCATCACCACGTGCCGTCCGCGCCAGGCCGCTGCGAGCTCGTCGTGCTGGAGGAGGGCCTCGGCCAGCGCCCAGACATCCGCGTGCGTGCCCCGGTCGTGCGCGGCGGTGCGCAGCGAGTCGGTGATCGCCTCGTCGGAGGACGTGTCCAAGCCGCGCACCGCCAGCACGTGCACGAACGCGTCCCAGAGGCTCGGCTCCTCGAGCCGCTGCCCGAGCCGGGCCTGCTCCTCGGCGGTGAGCCCCTTGAAACGGGCCAGGTAGCCGGCGTCCTTCGCGCCGGAGAGGAACTCGAGCTCGCGGAACTGGACCGACTGGAAGCCGCTCGCCGGGGACAGCCGTTGCCTGAACTCGAGGAAGTCCTGCGGTGTCATCGTCTCCAGGACGTCGATCTGCTGGACCAGCACCCGCTCGATCACGTGCATCCGGTTGAGCAGGTGCCGGGCCCACCACAGGTCGCCGGCGGTCGCCGCGGTGGTCCTCAGCAGCGCGTCCCGGATCGAGGCCGCCTCGTGCAGCAGCTGCTTGAACCAGAGCTCGTAGACCTGGTGGATCGTGATGAACAGCAGCTCGTCGTGCGCGGGAGGGTCCGACTCCAGGTGCTGGGAGTCGAGCAGTTGCGGCAGCCGGAGGTAGCTGCCGTAGGTGAGCAGCCCGCCGTCCTCCCCGAAGCTGACGAAGTTCTCGTGCGTGTCCATGGACCCAAACTAGGCGGCCCCAGGGTCGGCCCACCATGATGGCCCCATGAAACTGCGCCACGACCTCACCTATGCCGCACCCCCGGCGGACGTGCTCGCGATGCTCGTCGAGCCCGCTTACTGGGACAAGGTGGCTGTTGCCACCGGAGCCCTGTCCAGCACCGCGACCGTGACCACCGACGGCGCCGCGACCAAGGTCGTCGTGGACCAGGAGCAGGAGATCGCCGGGGTGCCGTCGTTCGCGAAGAAGTTCGTCGGCGCCTCGACCCGCGCGATCACCACCCAGACCTGGACCGGGAGCACGGCGACGTTCAGGGTCGACGCCCCGGGCAAGCCGACCAGCATCAGCGGGGTCGCGACCGTGGCGGCGAACGGGGCCGGCAGCGTGCTCACCTACGACCTGGAGCTCAAGGCGAGCGTTCCGCTGATCGGCGGCAAGCTCGAGAAGCTGATGAGCGAGCTTCTCGCCGCCGGTTTCGTCAACGAGGAGGCCGCCGGTGCGGCCTGGCTGGCAGGAGAGAACTGATGAGCAGGAAGATCCGCTACGAGCTGCGGTACGACGGCGCCACCCCGGGCCAGGTCTACGAGATGCTGTCCACACCCGAGTTCCGCGAGGCGGTCTGCGAGTACCAGCGCTTCCCCCGGCGTACGGTCGCGATCACGCCGTCCGGAACCGGCATGACGGTGAAGGTCGATCAGTACCGACCTTCCAAGGAAGTGCCGTCGTTCGCGAAGAAGCTCGTCGGCGACGAGCTCAACATCGTCCAGGACGAGGTCTGGTCCGCCCCGGACCGCGCGACGCTCTCGGTCGGCATGCCCGGCAAGCCGGGCGAGATGAAGGGCACCATCACGGTGGTCGGCGACGACACCGGAACCACCGAGACGGTCAAGGTCGAGGCCAAGGTCTCGATCCCGCTGATCGGCGGCAAGATCGAGGGCTTCATCGGCGACATGCTGCTCCGGGCCCTCAAGGCGGAGAACAAGGTCGGCCGGACCTGGCTGGCCGAGCACCCCGCCGTCTGAGACCGCCGCCGCAGCTCACGAACCGGGCATAAGTAACAAACGGGCCAGTGGTTCGTTGTTCTGGGTGTCACCGCAACGACGGGACTCCCGGAAGGATCCGACGATGAATGCACTGCCCGCCACGGCCCTGATCGGTGCCCTGGTCGACGACCTCGACGACCGGCTGCTGCGTACCGGCACCGACCGGGCGTTCGTCACCCAGCTCTGCGCGGAGGCGATCGCGTTCGCGTGGACCATCAGCCGCGACCTGCCGAACGGTCACGTCGGACGCCGTGCCCGGACTGCCGCCGCGCTGCTCCTCGAGCTGGGCGCGCCCGAAGTGTCGTCGGCGCTGCGCGGCCAGCTCAGCGTGGCCTGCGAGATCATCGCGATCGGCGCGCACGGCAACGACGACTGAAGGTCCGAGGACCGAGGATCAGGCGACCTCGGTGACCTCGACGCCCTTCCAGAACGCGACCCGACCGGCCACCATCAACGCTTCGGGCAGCGGTTCGGGGTAGTACCAGGCCGCGTCCGTGTTGGTCTTGCCGTCGACCGTCACCGAGTAGTAGGACGCGTCGCCCTTCCACGGACAGTGGCTGTGGGTGTCGCTGCCGCTGAAGTAGGTCTGGTTCACCGCCTCCGCCGGGAAGTAGTGGTTGCCCTCGACGACCACGGTGTCCGCGCTGCTGGCCAGGACCACGCCGTTCCAGGTTGCCTGCATCTCCACGATGTCTCCTCCTCGTACGCCGGCGGGATCCCCCGTCGATCCGTGCTCTCCTCGAAGAACGTACGTCGGCCCGGAAGCATTCCTGTTGGATGGCGGGGTGAACCCCAGGAGCGAGCGCAACGTGATCACGCCGATGCCACCCGTGGCGGTCGGTGTCGGGCTCCCGTGGGACGTCCCGGTCACCGACGCGGTCGCCGAGATCGCTCGCGCCCGGGCGACGTACGGGGACACGTTCGTGGTCGAGAGCGGTCGCGACCGCTACCTCTTCACGTTCTCCCCGGCCGGAGTCGAGTCGTTCTACGCGCTGCCCGAGGAGAAGGCCAGCAAAGGGGTCGCCGACTACCTGATGCTGCGGCGCAAGCTTCCCGACGAGATCTTCGACGGCCGCCGGACGCTGCCGGGCTCGCTGTTCCGCAAGGGCGACGTGGCCACCTACCTGGTCAACCTGCAGGCCGCGCTCGCGACGACGACCGCCGAGCTGGGCCCGCAGGGAACCGTGGACGTCTTCGGCCTGACCCGGCGGCTCGCGCACCGGATGGGCCTGGCCTCGTGGGCCGGACCGGGGAGCGCCGAGGGCGCTCCTTTCGAACGGCTGGTGCTCGCGTTCGACACCCTCGACGGAGCCGATGCCTTCGTGCACCCCGACGCGATGGCGGCGGTCGCGGCGTCCGGGAAATCCGCTGAGCGCGCCGCCCTCGCCGAGATCACCGAGGTGATCGGCGGCGCGGTCGACCACCTCGACAGCCGTCCCGACCCCGAGGGCCAGGCCCTGTTCGGCCGGATCGTGGCCGCCTGGGACGGCGAACCCGACGAGGTCCGCAAGGCCGGCATCGCCTGGGACGTCGCGCTGATCCACGTCGCCTCGATGTCGAACCTGGCCTCGGCGCTGGGCTGGGCCCTGGTCGACCTGGTCGTGCACACCGATGCCCGGGCCCGGGTCGTGGCGGGCGACCCCGCCTACGCCGAGCGCTGCACCCTGGAATCGACGCGACTGGCACAGCGCTCGATCATGGGCCGTTCGGTGCTCGCGCCGGTCGAGCTCGACGACGGCACCTGCGTCTACACCGTCGGTCCGGGGGCGACGATCGCGACGCTGCTCCCGCTGACCAACACCACCGCCGGGCCCGGACTGGCCGACTGGCAACCGGACCGTTGGAACCGCAGCCGGCTCGCCGACACCAGCACCCTGGCCTCGCCCCAGCTGGTCACGGCCTTCGGTCACGGCAAGCACTCCTGTCCGGCGCAGCCGTTCTCGCTGGCCGCGATGACCACCGCGGTGACCGACCTGCTCGGCAGCTACGAGGTCGAGGCCGGCTGGTCGTCGTACCCGGCGCCGGTCCCGGCCCAGATCGGCGGCGTCGCACGCGCGGACGGGCCCACGCCGCTGCACTATCGCGCCCGTACGGCGGGCGCGTAGCACCCAAAGCGGCACGAACCCGTACGCAACGCCCACAGCCCGTGAACCGCAGATGCAGACAGCGAGGTTCGCGCGGGACTAGGTTCCTGCCATGAGGTTGCACCGCGACGCCAAGGCCGAGCTGATCAAGTCCCTTCCGCTCTTCACCGGCTGCACGGCGACCGAGATCGCCGAGGTCGCTGCGATCGCCGACGAGATCGACCTGCCCGCAGGCCGCACCCTCGCGACCGAGAGCGCCGACGGCCAGGAGTTCGTGGTGCTCGTCGACGGCACCGCGACCGTCACCCAGGGCGACGCCGTGATCAACACGATGCGTGCCGGCGACTTCTTCGGCGAGATCGCCCTGATCACCGGCGACCCGCGGACCGCCAGCGTCGTGGCGACCTCGGCGGTGCACGCGCTGATCATCGAGGGGCACGCGTTCCGCCGGCTGCTCGCGCACTCCCCGGACATCAACGAGAAGGTCCAGAAGGCGTTCTCCGAGCGCACCGACGGCACCCCTGCCTGACCCCCTTCCGAGCCCGCTGGCGACACCCGGGAGCAACCCGCCCGGATCTGGCATTTGGTTCACCCCTGCCAGCAGCGCCACTTAGGGTTGAGGTTCTGCAAGCCCCCTAGACGAGGTGAAACGTGGCGTTCGACGACTACGTCCAGATGCTCCGCATCTACTGGAAGTCCGTCATCTTCGCGACCTTGCTGGGCTTCGCCGCCGCACTCGGGGCCGCGCTCCTCGTGACGCCGACGTACACGTCGACCGCCCAGGTGCTGTTCACCGCGCAGTCGACCAACCCGAACGGCCAGAACATCGCGTTCGCCTCCACCTACGCCCAGGGCAGGATGATCGCCTACCAGGGCCTGGTGAAGACCCCGCAGATCCTCGGACCGGTGATCGGCACGCTGTCCCTGGACGACACCCCGGTCGGCCTCGCGAAGGAGGTCACTGCGGCCTACGCGCCGACCTCGACGTTGCTCTCGATCGACGTCGTCGACAAGCGGCCTGCGCGAGCGACCCAGATCGCACGCGCCGTCGCGAACAGCCTGATCAAGACGGTCGCCGAGATCGAGACCCAGGCGCCCAGCACCAGCAACCCGGACCCGACCACCACGGTCGCCGGGAAGCTCGTGACCGACCCCGCCGAGCCGGTCGACCCGACGTCGCCGAACATCCAGCTCGACACCGTCGCCGGCACCATGGTCGGGCTGCTCCTCGGCCTGGCGATCGCTGCGCTGCGCTACCTGCGACGCCGGTCCGGCAGCACCCGCGAGCCGAAGGTCAAGGAACCGCGCGAGCCCAAGCCCCCGAGGATCCCCAAGCCCGCGCGCGCGAACCGCCCGCCGGCGCCCAAGCGACCCGGCAAGCGAACCAGGCGCCGGCAGTGAGTCGGGTCATCCGACTGGATCCCGATGACCCCGACGCGCTGCCGAACCGGTGGGAGCGGGCGTGGGCACACCTCGGGATCCTGCTCTACAACAACCTGATCACCTACCAGCCGTTCCAGTGGGTCCGGATCAACACCCTGCGTCTCTTCGGGGCCAGCATCGGTCAGAGGACGCACATCCTGCGCGGGACGACCGTGATCGACATCCACGGCCTGGAGATCGGCTCCGAGTGCTCGATCGGCTTCCGCTGCCTGCTCGACGGACGCGCCACCGTCGGTCGCTACCGCCACCGGACCCGGGGCCTGACGATCGGCAACCGGGTGGTGATCGCCAGCGACACCCACTTCTTGCCCGGCTTCCACGACCCGTCCACCTTCGAGGGCCTGCGCGCTCCGACCCTGGTCGAGGACTACGTCTGGATCGCGACCCGCTGCACGATCGAGGGAGGCGTCGTCCTCGGCCGCGGGGCCGTGGTCGGCAACTCGACACTCGTGCGCAAGGACGTCCCGTCGATGGCGATGGTCGCCGGCATCCCGGCCAAGGTGATCGGCACCCGGGAGAGCGACCTCACCTACGACACCTTCTGGCGTCCTTGGTTCCAGTGATCCGATGAACCCCACGGCAGATCTGCGGGTCGTCCACCTCGCTCCGCACGCGGGCAGCTCCGGGGTGGGCGACTACGCCGACGGGTTCGTCGCCGCGATCCGCCCGCACGTGCGCGAGGTGGTCGAGTTCCGCCACGGCGCGCCACGCACGGACACGGTGCGCAGCGTCCGGGCCGAGCGCCGCCGGTTGCGCGAGCTCGTGGCCAGCCTCCAGACCCGGTACGCCGGGGAGCCGCTGGTCGTGCACTGCGAGCTCAGCGGTGGCGCCGTGGCCCCGTTCTGGGCGACCCGTGGCCTGTCGCGGGGGCTGCCCGGAGCCGTTCGGATCACCGCCACCCTGCACGATCCCCCGCGCCCGGTCTGGTACCCGTTCCTGACCCGCGGGGTCAGTCGCGGACGGATCCTCAACCAGGCGGTCCACCGCCCGTTGCACCGACTGCTCGAGCGCTTCGAGCGCCGCTCGTTGCGCGACGTCGACCTGTTCGTGCTCACCGAGGCCGGTACCGAGGCGACCCGGTCGCTGCGGATGGGGCGTTCGGTGACCCGGGCCCGGCACGTGCTGCCCCCCGCCCCGACCCGCGCGCCCGTCCCCGCATCGCGTCGACCGGCGGCGATCGGCCTGTTCGGCCACGTCTACACCGGGAAGGGCTTCGACCTGGTGCCCGCGCTGCGCCGGACGCTGCCGCCGGGGATCACCCTGCGGGTCGCCGGACGGGGCACCGAGAACCTCGCGCCGGCAGCCGGCGTCGACGTCCTCGGCCCGCTGGAGGTCGGTGCCGAGCTGGACGCGTTCTTCGACTCGGTACAGGTGCTCGTGATGCCGTACACCCGGCCGCGGGTCGGTGGTCTGGAGATGCTGCCGGCCTCGGGGACGCACATGGTCGCGATGGTGCACGCCACCCCGACGGTCGCACTCGCCTCGGCAGCGACCGAGGAGCTCGCCCGCGAAGGCCTGTGCGAGGTGGTCACCGGCGGTGCCGACGAGCTCGTCGCTGCGGCCGCCCGTCTCGCGGTCTCCCCCGACGAGCTGGACCGGCGTACGGCGGTGCTCGCGGTGTTCCTGGCCGAGCAGCGGGCGACCGGCACCGCCGGACCGTTCCTGGAGGTCTGGGGCCGGACGGAAGCCCCGTGATGGGGACACCGATCCGGGGTAACGACACCGGCCGTACGTCGCGCGCGATCCTGTCGGCGGTCTGGATGTTCGGTGGCCGCGGCATCGGTCTGGCCTGGTCGCTGATGGTGATCGGCTACCTCGGCAGCCACGCGTTCGGTCAGTTCGCAATCGGGATCGCAGCGGCGTCCCTGATCTCGATCCCGATCGACGCCTACTACCTGGTCCGGTCGCCGCGGGTCGACGACCGGCAGTTCCCGACCGACCGGGCGTCGCGCTGGTGGATCGGCGTCGTCGTGTTCACGACCGGCCTGGTGCTGCTGCCGTTCTGGTTCTACGGCGGCCTCGCACTGAGCAAGGCCGGCGGCGACATCTACTTCAACGCCCAGAAGAGCACCTCGATCAGGGCCGGCAAGCCGGACACCGCCTTCGCCCTGGACACCGGCCGGCAGGTGATCAGCCTGGTCGCCGGGCTGAGCCTGGTACTCCTCGCGCACCCGTCGATCACGGTGCTCAGCTTCGTGTACGTCGCCGGGTTCATCCCGTTCGCGGCGATCACCCTGCCCCTGATCCGTGGTGTCCGCCCCGAGCTCCCGGAGCGGACCCGCCGCACGCTGGCGATCGTCACCGAGGCGATCGGCGGTGCCGGGTACGCGCAGGGCGACATCGTGCTGGTCGGCGCGTTCGTGTCGGTGACCGCCGCCGGCTACTACTCGCTCGCCTCGGTGGTGCTCTGGTCGATCGCCTCGGTCGGCCAGAACTACAGCTTCACCTTCCACGAACCGCTCCGCGAGCACGCCGGGCACGTCGACGCCGGCCCCCCACTGAGGATCAGCGCAGCCCTCGCGATCGCCTCGGGGATCGGGATGGCCGGTGCCGGAGTCGTGATGCACCTCTTCGGGGTCGACCGCGACCTCTGGCTGTGCTTCGTCATCCTGGCGATCCCCGCGACCACCCGGTTCTTCAGCGCCGTCTTCGCGACCATCCTGGCGCTGCAGTCCCGCGACCACCTGCGGATGCGGATCTCGGTCGCCTGCGTCGCCCTGAAGGCAGCCGGGATCGTGCTGCTCGCCGGCATCCTGGACGACGGGGTCGTCGGCGCCGCGATCGCCTTCGTGGTCGCCGACTTCGTCGCGTTCGCTTGGGCCTACCTCGCGCTGTACCCGAAGATGGGGTCCGGGAAGGCGGTGGAGAGATGAGCCGGGTCGCGTTGCTGCTGTCCAAGGACCCCACCATCGACCGCGGCGGGGACGTCACGATGTCCCGGCTGCTGATGGACCTCCTCGGCGAGCAGCACGACGTGATCGCCCTCTGCCTGTCCACCCAGGCCAGCACCCTGCCGCACGCCGAAGGCCTGACCCGGGTCCAGAAGACTCTCGCGAAAGGGGTCGGCACCGTCCTGGGTGCAGTCGTCCGCGGCCAGAGCCTGGTGCACGCCCGGTTCAACTCGACCGGGCTCCGCGATGCGATCGAGGACACCGAGGCGGACGTCTTCATCGCCGAGCACAGCTACATCGCCGAGCCGTACCTGCGCTCGAAGCGAGCCGGCAGCTCGCAGCTGTTCGTGAACACGCACATCTCGGAGTCGCTCGTCTGGCAGTCGTCGACCAATGCGCTGGCCCGGCTCGAGGGACGCCGGATCCAGCGCGACCAGCTCCGGGTCGCGCGCGCGGCCCACGCGGTCGCCACGTTCGACGCCGAGGAGGCCGCGGCGTACCGGGCTGCCGGGGTCAGGCACGTGCGCTGGCTCGACATCACGCTGCCGCCGACGGAGCCGATCCCGGTCGCGGACTCGCCGCCGCGGTTGGTGTTCCTCGGCGAGCGCAGCTGGGGTCCCAACCAGCAGGCTGCGGACCTGCTGCGTTCCTGGTGGCCGGAGATCGCGGACGGCATCCCCGGCGCCGAGCTCGCCATCGTCGGGGCCGCTGCGCCCGGCGAGCAGGTCAGCAGCCGACCCGGCATCACCGAGCTCGGGTTCGTCGACGACCTCGACGCGACGCTCGGCAGCTGCCGGGCCCTGCTGGCACCGATCACGACCGGCGGCGGTGTCCGGGTCAAGATCCTCGACGCCGCTGCGCGCGGGCTGCCGGTGGTTTCCACCCGAGCCGGGATCGGGTCGCTGAGCGACCTCTTCGGGATCACCCCGTACGACGACCGGGCAGCTTTCATCGCGCGCAGCCGAGCCCTGCTCACCGATGTCGGCGCGGCCGCGGCCGAGGGGACCCGCCTGCACGAGGCGAACGCCGCGCACTGGCGTGCCCGCGGCCCGCAGCGCTCCGTCGACGAGTGGCTGGCGTCATGACGCCGCCCGAGGGAGAACGCCGCCGCGACCTGGCCATGTTCAGCGCCGGACTCGGCCTGGTGACGCTGACCTTTGCCGGCTGGCGCCGGGTGTTCGGCCGACCGACGGCTGCTCCGCCCGTTCCTCGGCCGACCTTGGCGCTCGGGCC
Organism: Marmoricola sp.; assembly: GCA_025965315.1. Lineage (GTDB taxonomy): Bacteria > Actinomycetota > Actinomycetes > Propionibacteriales > Nocardioidaceae > Marmoricola. Next base: position 7,654 of record JAOPXD010000131.1, on the reverse strand, counting down.
CGGTCCGAGCGCGCGGACGACAATCCCCGAGCGCGAGTCCGAGCCCGCGCCCGAGTCCGGGGCCAAGGTCCCGGAGGGCGACGCGGTGGACGACGTCACCACGGAGCTCCCGGCGCTGACCCCGGAGGTGCTCGCCGGGCTCGCCGGTCCCTGGGAGGACCTGTTCGAACCGGAGCTGTTCGAGGCCGGGCCGGAACCGGAGTCTGAGGCGGAGGCTGAGTCCGAGGAGATCGAGGAGCCGGAACCTGAGCCTGTGCCCGAGGTTCCGCAGGTTTCGGGACCGGCGCCAGAGCGCCGTCCACCAGCGGAGCGCCCCGAGCCAGACGCACCGGGGACACCGTGGTCGGCGCGCCCGGCTGAGATCGTCCTGCTCGGTGTCGTCGCGGTGGCCGTCGGAGCGATGTTCCTGGGCATCCCCTGGCTGACCGCCGGCATCGCTGCGGTGATCCTCGGCGCGATCGGGCTCTGGATCCTGGCTCACCACCCGATCTTCGTCTTCGTCGCGATGGCCTTCATGCTGGGCGCCGCGCCGATGATCCAGACCCCGGTGATCAACATCTCGATCACCTTCGTGCTCTCCGCGGGGATCTGGGTCGCGGTCGCGTTCATGCCCGAAGCACAGCACCGGGTCACCTGGGGGGTCGGCCTGTCCGGCGTCCTGATCGGGCTCTCGGCCTTCTCCTTCGCCGGCCACCCGATCACCTCGGCCTCGATCGCCGACTTCGCCCGGTGGAGCATCACCGCCGCGGCGGTGTACCCGATCTCGGTGCTCCCCGCTCGCCACCTCGCGCTCGTCGGGCGCTGCTTCGTGCGCGGGTGCACGGCAGCCGCCGTCTTCGGCCTGCTGTTCGTCGTCCTCGACCGCGACGGCACCCGGCTGCACCAGCTGACGATCTTCGGCTACGGCGCGGACACGTTGAACAGTCGTTACGTCTACACCTCGGCCGGCGCCTTCAGCCGCCTGACCGGCACCTACGTGGACCCGAACCTCGGCGGCTACATCATGGTCTTCGGCCTGATCCTCGGGCTGGTGCTGCTGCGCGGCCGGCAGCGGTTCTTCTCCAGCGTTGTCCTGCTGCTGGCGATCGGTCTGACCCTGAGCCGGGCCGACCAGGGTGCGGTCGCGATGGCCGGAGTGCTGCTGGTGCTGTTCAGCGGCCTGCGCGGATCGATCCGCCGCCGCCTGCTCGCACTCGGCACCATCGGTGCCGGCGGCATGCTGGCGGTGCCGGCGGTCCGGGTCCGGCTGACCAACTCGTTCGGGTCGAACGACGCCGGTTCCTCGGCCCGGCTGGACTCGCTGAAGGCCTTCCCCCACGAGATGGTGGGCAACTGGGTGTTCGGCCGCGGCTTCGGTGCCGAGGAGTTCATCAACGGGCAGGCCACGGCACTGACGAACTTCGTCTCGAACGCCCCGCTGCTCACCGTGTACCGCGGCGGGCTCGTCGTCGGCATCGCCTTCACCGTGCTGGTGCTCGCCGGCGTACGGGCGGGCTGGCGGATGCTGCGTCAGGGTGACTTCGAGATCGCTGCCCTCGGCGCCGGCTACCTGGGGCTGGCGATCGTGGAGTTCCAGCTCGACATCCCGGTGGTCACGCTGACGCCGGCAACCCTCTGCTTCGCCCTGCTGCTGGCCTTCGTCGCGCAGCCCGACAAGGTCCGCGAGGTCGTCCAGGACACCACCGCGCGTGCCGAGCTGAAGAGGACGACCCGCGACGCCGTGCCGGCACCCGAACCGGTCGAGGAGATGAGTCGTGGCTGAGGCCGGTCCCGCCCACCGCCTCAGCGGCCTGGACGGCATGCGCGGGATCTTCGCCCTCTCGGTCCTGGTCGGGCACGTCTGCGGCCTGATCGCTCCCGACTCCACCGCACCGCTGCACATCGGGCTCCTCGCCCAGGCGGTGGTCGCGTTCTTCGCGCTGTCCGGCTTCCTGATCTTCCTGCCGTTCTGCCAGCGGCTGATGGCGGGCAAGGACCTCCCGGCCCTGGGCGGCTACGCGCTGCGACGGGTCACCCGGGTCTACCCGGGCTACCTCGCGATCTTCCTGCTCGCCGACTTCGCGCTCGGAGCCGTGTTCACCCGCAACGCCGTCTCCGCGGGACCGGACGTCGGCGCCGCGACCGGACGGATCACCGACCCGGTCGCCGTCCTGGTCCACCTCACGCTGGGCCAGGCCCTCGACCCGGGCCGTGTCCAGACGGGGCTCAACACCGCCTGGTCGCTGACCACCGAGCTCGGCTTCTACCTGCTGGTCCCGCTGCTCGCGGCCCTGACGGTGCCGCTGGTCCGCGGGTCGGCGCGACCGGCGAGGCGGATGCTGGTCCCGATCGGCGCGATGGCGCTGACCGGGCTCGCGGCCAAGGCCTGGATCGCGCACGTCGACGCCGGGACACCGAAGAACCTCGAGGACCTGACGTTCGGCCCGCACCCGTTCTCGGTCTTCGCGGAGAGCACGCTCGCCTTCGCCGACGTGTTCGCGACCGGGATGGCGGCGGCCCTGGTGTTCGTGGTGATCCAGCGCGGCGGTCTGCCGACGTGGACCGGTGCGCGGCTGCTGCGCTGGGCGCTTCCGCTCGGCGGCATCGCAGCCGTGGTCGCGCTGGTCTGCCTGGCCGCCCAGTCCGCGTTCGCGAGCGCCTTCCTGGGCCTGGGCGCCGGGATCGCGATCGTGCTGGTCACCGAGCCGGTCGCCCGCGGGCAGCGTTCCCGGCTCGGCGACCTGCTCGACGTCGCGCCGCTGAAGTACGTCGGGACGATCTCGTTGAGCGTCTACCTGTGGCACTACCCGGTCCTGGTCCTGGTCGACCGGCGCGGCTGGTTCAGCGACTCGCTCCCGGGTGCCTTCGCCGCGATCGTGCTGGTCACGGCGATCACCGTCGCCCTCTCCGCGGTGACCTACCACTGGATCGAACGACCGGCGATGAACTTCCACCGCACCCGGCGACGTACCCGGGTGCCGGTGGCGGGTCAGGAGCAGCCGTGACTGCGACCCGGCCCGGACCCGACACCCGGCTCGACGCGATCACGGGCCTGCGCGGACTGGCCGTCCTGGTGGTCGTCGCGGGTGACCTGACGCTGCTCACCGAACGGATCTGGCCGGGGTCGGCTGCCGACGCGGGGCGGGTCTACGGGCACGTCAGGATCGCGACCGGCCTCGGCGTCGACCTGCTGTTCGCGCTGAGCGGCTTCGTGCTGGCACATGCGTGCGTGCTCGGGTTGGCCAACCCGAGCCTGGTCGGCACCGTCCGGTTCCTGCGGAACCGGGCCGCGCGCGTCGTACCGGTCTCCCTGCTGACCACCGGAGCGGCACTCCTGCTCGTGCTGGACGAACCGCAGGGCTCCCCCGCGATCCTCGATCGACACGTGACCCAGGGCTGGAACGTCGCGATGAACGCCGGGATGCTCGCCACGGTCCCGCACGCCACCGCGATCAACCCGGTCGCCTGGACCGTCTCCCTCGGCTTCGCAGCGTTCGCGATCTTCCCGGTGCTCGCGTTCGTGCTCGCCCGGATCAACTCCTCGCAGATCGCGTTCGGCCTCGCCGGGCTCTGGCTCGGAGCCGGGACGACCCTGCTGACGCTGGCGTACGCCGACCGGTCCGGTTTCCTGGACTACGACCTGCCCTGGGCCCGGGCCGCGATCATGTTCCCCGCCGGGGCCCTCCTGTACGTCGGCTGGCGGGCGCTGCCGACCGCGCGGACCGGCCGGCGCTGGGATGCCGCAGCGGTCGTGGCCCTCCTCGGCACGATCGCCACCTGCGTACTCCTGCCCGGGCCGTCGTACCACCCGTACTCGATCGTGGCGCTGGCCTGCGTCCCGTTCCTCGTCATCGCGGCCGCGGGGGCGGCGGGTCCCGTACGATCACTGCTGACCAATCCATTGCTGGTCTGGGGAGGTCGCGTGGCGTATTCGGTCTACATGAGCCACTACCTGGTGATCGTGATCGTCGTGCGCTACGTCCTGCCGGACCACCTGCTGGTCTTCGGTACCGTCGTGCACGTCGAGATCGTGGCCGCAACGCTCATCGCCGTCTACGCCACGGGAGCGGCGTGCTTCCACCTGTTCGAGGACCCGCTCCGGCTGGTCCTCCGCGGCCGGCAGAAGTCACCCAGCACCACCACGTCCGTTGTGAACGCCATGTCCAGGGAGCTGGTCGAAGGATGAGTCGAGAGAATCGACGTCGCACCGCCGAGGCACGTCCTCCGGTGGCGATCGCGATCGACTACCTGACCCAGCGCCGTGGAGCGGAGCGCGTGGTGCTGGCGATGGCACGCGCCTACCCGGGTGCCCCGATCTACACGTCCGTCTACGAGCCGGAGCTCACCTACGCCGAGTTCCGCGACCTCGACATCCGGGTGACCCCGCTGAACCGGTTCCGGCTCTTCCGGCGCAACCACCGGTGGGCGTTGCCGCTCTACGCACCGGTGGTCTCGCGCACCACGATCGACGCCGACGTGGTGCTGGCCGCGAGCAGCGGCTGGTCGCACGGGTTCCGCAGCACCGGCAAGATGCTCGTCTACTGCTTCTCCCCCGCGCACTGGCTCTACAACGGCGACTTCTACCTGGGCGAGAAACCCTCGGTGACGGCACGGTTCGCGATGGCCGTGCTCGGGTCCTGGTTGCGTCGCTGGGACCGCCGGGCCGCTGCGGACGCGACCGAGTACCTGGCCATCTCGACGGTGGTGCAGAGCCGGATCCGCCGCGAGTACGGACGCAGCTCGCGCGTCGTCCCGGCACCGATCCCGGCACCGGTCTCGCAGCCGGAGAAGGCGGTACCCGCTGCCGAGCAGATCCCCCCGGGGGACCCCGGGTTCTACCTCTGCGTCTCCAGCCTGCTGCCCTACAAGCACGTCGGTGCGGTCGTGGAGACCTTCGCCCACCTGGCGTCGCGGCGACTCGTCGTCGTCGGCAGCGGCCAGCTCGAGCACGACCTGGCCAAGATCGCGACCCCGAACGTCACCTTCGTCAAGGACATCAGCGACGCCGAGCTCGTCCGGCTGTACTCGAACGCCCGCGCGCTGATCGCGGTGGCGTACGAGGACTACGGCCTGACGCCGATCGAGGCTGCTGTCGCCGGAACCCCGAGCATCGTGCTGCGCTGGGGCGGGTACCTGGACACGATGGTCGAGGACGTCACCGCGACCTTCGTCGAGGAACCGACGCCGGCAGCGATCGCCGAGGGGATCACCCGCTTCGAGGCCCGGACCTGGGACGCCGACGCGATCCGGGACCACGCGGTGGCCTTCAGCGAGGCGACGTTCATCCAGACGATCCAGGAACTGGTCAAGGACCTCTGAGTCCGCGGAGCCGGCCGCGCCATCCCGGACCGCGCAGCGGCACCGTGCGCAGCACCCGGCTCCGTACGCCGGCCGGTGGCGTCACGGAACCGGAACCGGCCAGCAGGGCGACGGTCTCGCGGAAGTCGGCCACCTCGCCCTCGCAGGTCGGGCAGGCGCGCAGGTGCGCCTCGAAGGACCGACGCAGCCGGTCGTCGAGGGCATCGACGACGTGGGCGCCGGTGAGCAGGTGGATCGAGTCGGTGATCGGGTCGCGGAGCGTATCGGTGTCCACGGGTCCTCCTTCCACGGAGGTTCGCTGGTGCTGGGAACGGATGGAGCGGGCCCTCCGACCGAGGTCGGAGGGCCCGTGTTCGAGCGAGGTCGAGCCGACCTCAGGGGTTGATCAGGGCAGGTTGACGGTGATCGTCGCGATCCCGACGAGCAGACCGCCCTTGACCGCCTTGGTGCCGAAGGTCGAGTCGAGCAGACCGGCGGCAACCGGCGAGATCTCCACCTTGGTGCCGGTCAGGACGGCGTGCTTGGGGGCGACCTGGAGCTTCTTGAGCGTGCGGCCGTCGAGCTGGAACAGGAACGCGTCCTGGACGGCGAGCTTGCCGTTGACGGTCACGTCGCCGTAGACCCGCGAGACGCCGGGGTCGACGTTGAAGTTCGTCAGCTTGACGACCGTCTTGCCTGCGGTCAGCGAGAGACCGGAGCCGACGTGCTGGATCTGACCGATCACGTACGGCGAGACCTCGCCCGGCTTGAAGACCGAGACGTTACCGCCGGTGATCGGGAAGATCAGCGAGCCGTTTCGCAGCTTGGCCCTGCCGACGACACCGGGCGTGAGCTTGAGGGAGCCGAGGGCCTTGACGAAGCCGCTGTCGAGCTTGATGGCGGTGCTCTTGCCGGTCAGGGTCTGGATCACGGCGACCGCCTTGGGCGGTCCGTCCGAGGACTTGGAGCCGCAGGCGGCCAGCGGAGCCGCCAGGAGTGCCAGTGCGGCGATGCTGGCGAAGGTGCGCTTGGAGGTCAGTCGGTTGGTGCGCATCGGATGCACGTCCTATCGGTGATCGACGTCTCGGGGAAGTTCCCCGCTGTCACCGAGTTGTTCGCCGCCGGCGCCGCACCGGATTGGTCAGACCTGCGCCTCCAGCGCATTCGTCAGCAGCGTGACGAGGGCCTCGAGCTGCAGGTCGACCGAGGAGACGACGTCCTCGTCCGAGCCGTCGAGAGCACGGGCTGCAAGACCGGCCTTCGAGTCGATCAGCTCGGCGATCTTGGTGTCGATCGTCTGGGCGGCGATCACCCGCCAGGCCGTCACCGGGTCGCTCTGACCGATCCGGTGCACCCGGTCGATCGCCTGGGTCTGCTCGGCCGCGGTCCAGGAGAGCTCGGCCAGGACGACGTTCGAGGCGACCTGCAGGTTCAGGCCGACCCCGGCTGCGGTCAGCGAGCAGACCACGATCGCGACCTCGGGGTCGTTGAGGAACGCATCGATGTTGCGCTCGCGGACCTTCGGGGTCTGGTCACCACGGATCGAGGAGTACTTGATGCCGCGCTTGGCGAACGCCTCCTGCGCCACGTCCATCACGTCGACGTGCTTGGCGAAGAAGACCACCTTGCCGACGTTGCGGGCGAGCTGGGCGGTGTAGTCGGCAGCGAGACCGGCCTTGGCCTGGCCGATCCGGCGCATCAGGCCGAAGACGTTCTCGCCGGTGCCCTCCTCGGTGTCCTCGCGCTCCCAGCCGGCCACGCGGCGTACCAGGTCGTGGTCGATGCCCTCGACCACGACGCCCGACGTACGGGCTGCCAGGGCGCTCTCGTAGCGCTTGACCAGACGGCGGGCGAGCTCGGCCTCGGCGGCCCGGATCGAGCGGCCGGCCTCGCCGTCGAGCTCGACCGGGATGTCGGCGACCCGGCGCGCGGGGATGTCGGAGGCGACGTCGACCTTGCGGCGACGCACGATGCCCAGGTCGATCACCGAGCGTCGGGCGGACGGGAAGAAGCCGGGGTCGAGCGGGGTGAGCCCGTTCTCCTCCAGCGCGTCCATCAGGGTACCCATCGGCTTGCGGTCGTCGATCCAGCCGAGGAACTGCCAGATCGCCCGGAAGTCCTCGATGTCGTTGATCAGCGGGGTGCCGGTCAGCGCCATCAGCAGCGGCCGTGCCATCCGGGTACGGATGCTCTCGGCCACCTCGAGCACGTGCTGGGACCGCTGCGAGCTCTTGTTCTTGATGAAGTGCGCCTCGTCGACGACCATGCCGCGGAAACCCAGGTCCTGGAGCCAGCCGACGTGCCGGTCGAGGACCTCGTAGTTGACGATGATGATGTCGGCGAAGCCGTCGATCGAGTCACCGTCGCCGTGGATCAC
>JAOPXD010000078.1 GCA_025965315.1 Marmoricola sp. | reverse complement strand
CCTTGATGCCCATCTTGTGCTCGACGTTGGTGACGTAGGCGCCGTTGCGCTCGCCGGTCAGCTCGCCGGTCTCGTGGTCGAAGTGCCACTCCGGGACGATGAACATGCTCAGGCCCTTGGTGCCCGGTCCGCCGACGCCCTCGATGCCCTGGGGGCGGGCGAGGACCAGGTGGATCACGTTCTCGGTCATGTCGTTCGCGGCCGAGGTGATGAAGCGCTTGACGCCGGTGATGTTCCAGGAGCCGTCGTCGTTCAGCGTCGCCTTGGAGCGGCCGGCGCCGACGTCGGAGCCCGCGTCGGGCTCGGTGAGGACCATCGTGGCGCCCCACTGCTTGTCAACCATCAGGCGGGCGATCTGCTTGTCGCGGTCGGTTCCGTTGTTGTAGACCACGCCTGCGAAGGACGGACCGGCGGCGTACATCCACACCGGAGCGTTCGAGCCGAGGATCAGCTCACCCATCGCCCAGTTCAGCGAGGACGGAGCCGGCGTGCCGCCCAGGTCCTCGTTGATCTGCAGACGCCAGTACTCGGAGTCCATGTAGGTCTTGTAGCTCTTCCGGAACGCGTCCGGGAGCGGTGCCGTGTTGGTCTTCGGGTCGAAGACCGGCGGGTTGCGGTCGCTGTCCTCGTACGACGCGGCAAGGTCCTCGCGCGCCATCCGGTCCATCTCGGCCAGGATCGTGCGAGCCGTCTCGCTGTCGATCGCCTCGAACGGGCCGGTGCCCAGGATCTCGTCGCGGTTCAGGACCTCGAAGAGGTTGAATTCGATGTCGCGCATGTTGCTCTTGTAGTGGCTCACAGCCCACCCTTTTCGCTCTCGGATGTTGCGGCCGCAGAATGCTACCGGCCAGTAACAACAAGTATGCGCCTCGATGGTTGACGGTGCAAGCAGAACGCCACCCGGTGTGACGAAGGCCAAATTCCCTGCTGGGCAGGGCTTTCGCTGCTGACCTCGTCAGGAAGCGGCGTTCAGCTCGGCCAGGCGACGCTTGTGCTTGCGGCGCTTCTTGTCGAGATGCAGGTTCTCGGCGCGCAACCGGGTGAGCTCGGTGCTCAGCCGGTCGATCTCGGTGGTGGAGGCGGTGAGCAGCTCGGCGACGGCCTCGAGCTGACTGGCACGGTCAGGTCCGCCGATCGCCGCGGTCGTACTGGCCCCGATCAGCGAGCCGCGGAGGTCGAAGCCACGGTCGGCGACCAGCTTGGCCCAGGCGGTGGTGAGGTCCAGGACCCGCTCCGGATCGAGCTCGGCACTCAGCGACGGTGGCACGAAGCCCGCGGGGCGTTCGAGGCCGCCCAGGCCGGCGAGCTCGACGAAGGACCGCCAGGTGCTGTCGGCGTCCGACGGGGTGGCGATCACGTGCACCCGGTCCGCGTGGAACGCGCGGGTCCAGGCGGGCAGGATCCGGCCCAGGTCGGCACCGGCCCAGAACTCCACGGCCTGCGGGTCGCTGCGCTCGGGATCCATGACGCGGGTCGCGTACTTCTTCAGCGAGGTGGTGCTGCCGTGCTGCAGGCCCGCCTGCCAGCCGGCGTACACCTGGGCGGGAAGGTCGCGGCTGAGCAGGACCAGGTGCACCTCGAGGTCGCGCAGCCCGTTGAGGCGGAGCGCGATCTTGTCGGCGTCGGCCGGGGCGATGTCCGGCGTGCTCAGCAGCGAGAGGCCCTTGTGCTGCCAGATCTGGTCCTCGATCTCGTGCCAGGCGCCGGTCGGTACGGCGGCGCCGTGCTCGGCGAGCTCGGTCGCGCGGGACTGCAGCGCCTCGGCGAGGAAGGCCGTCCCGGGGTCGACGGGACCGATGTGCCAGATGACCTTGCGTCGTGTCATGCAGCGAGCGTGACCCGGGGACATGACCGTTCGGTGAACTGGAGGTGAAGCCCTCAGGCGTGCGCGGCCAGGAATTCCGTCATCAGGGCGGTCACCGCGGCGGGCGCTTCCAGGGTGCTGACGTGGCCGACGTCCGGGATCACGACCAGCTGCGAGCCGGCGATGCCGGCCACGATCGTCTCCGCCTTGGCGACCGGGGTGGCGACGTCGGACGCTCCGACGATCACCAGGGTCGGCGCCGTGATCGTGCCGAGCTCGTCGGCGATCGGGAGCCGGTCGGTCACGCCGCGGATCGCCTGCTTGATACCGCGACGGTTGTTCGGCTTCAGCTCACGGACCCACGTGCGCACGGTCGCCGTGCCGCCCGGGGTCGCGATGAACTCCGGCGTGAACATGATCGGGGCCACCTGGCCGACCAGCGGCTTCATCCCGAAGAGTCCGTAGATCGCGGCGAGCAGCCGGTACCGGGAGATCTTCTCGGGGTCCTCGGGTCCGCTGCTGGTGTCGAGCAGGATCAACGAGCGGACCAGGTCCGGGCGCCGGGCGGCGACCCGCTGGCCCACGAACCCGCCCATCGAGAGCCCGGCGTAGTGCACCGGCCCGACACCCAGGTGCTCGATCAGCGAGATCAGGTCCGCCGCGAGGGTGTCCATGTCGTAGCCGTCGTCGGGAGGCGGCGTCGCGCCCTGGCCGCGCCAGTCGACCGCGATGCACCGGTACGTCGATCGGAGCGTCTCGATCTGGTGGCGCCACATCGTCGTGCTGAACAGCAACCCGTGGCCCATCACCAGGACCGGAGCACCCGGTTTGCCCGCAGGCGTCCCCGAGTCGGAGATGTTCAGCTGGATCCCGTTCACCGCGACAAGCGTCATGCCCTGACCGTAGCCGCCGAATCCGGAGTTCTGCTGCTCAGTCGCCGAGGCGTTCGGCGATCCACTCGATCAGGGGCCGACTGGCACGCCAGTCCTTCCGTACGGCGTCGACCAGCTCGGGCGTGTGGATCACCGGCTCGAACCCGTACGAGCGCCCGATCGTCAGGGACTTGTGACGCAGCAGGTCGATGCGAGGGTGGTCGGCGTCGTACCCGCGCGGTGTCGTCTTGAG
>JAOPXD010000064.1 GCA_025965315.1 Marmoricola sp. | reverse complement strand
CTGATGTACCAGGGGGTCGTGACCGGTGAGATCAGCCTCGAACGCTGGGTCGAGCTCACCTCGACGACCCCGGCGAGGATGTTCGGCCTGTACGGCACCAAGGGCGTGCTCGCCCCGGGCGCCGACGCCGACGTCGTCGTCTACGACCCGAACGGCCGCACCACGATCGGGACCGGCGAGGGCCGGACGCACCACATGAACATGGACCACTCCGCCTGGGAGGGCTTCGAGATCGACGGTCACGTCGACGTCGTGCTCTCCCGCGGCAGCGTGCTGGTCCAGGACGGCACCTACTCCGGTCGTCCGGGGCACGGGAAGTACCTCAAGCGCGGCCTGTCGCAGTACCTCATCTAAGGAGCACCCGTGGACTTCGGTGTCGTACTGCAGACCAACCCACCCGCCGCGCGGACGATCGCGCTGGCCAAGCTGTCGGAGGAGCACGGGTTCGACTACGTCTGGACCTTCGACAGCCACCTGCTCTGGCAGGAGCCGTACGTCATCTACTCAGCGATCCTCGGCGCGACCCAGCGGGTGATCGTCGGGCCGATGGTGACCAACCCGGCGACCCGGGACTGGACCGTGACGGCCTCGGTGTTCGCGACGTTGAACGAGATGTACGGCAACCGCACGGTGGTCGGCATCGGCCGTGGCGATTCGGCCGTCCGGGTGCTCAACGGAAAGCCGTCGACGCTGAAGGAGGTCCGCGAGGCCACCCACGTGATCCGCGAGCTGGCCAACTGCCGGGCCGTCGAGGTCAACGGCACCACCCTGCAGTTCCCCTGGGCGCGGACCTCCGCGGTCGAGGTGTGGGTGGCGGCGTACGGGCCGATGGCGCTGAAGACCGCGGGCGAGGTCGGTGACGGCTTCATCCTGCAGCTGGCCGACGTCGACATCGCCCGGTGGATGATCGCCCAGGTCCGCGACGCCGCCGAGAAGGCCGGACGGGACCCGGACGCGCTGACGTTCTGCGTGGCCGCGCCGGCGTACGTCGGCACCGATCTGGCCCACATGCGCGACCAGTGCCGGTGGTTCGGCGGCATGGTCGGCAACCACGTGGCCGACATCGTGGAGAAGTACGGTTCGAGCACGGAGTTCCCGACCGCGCTCACCGACTACATCAAGGGCCGCCAGGACTACGACTACAACGAGCACGGCCGGGCCGGGAACACCCACACCGAGTTCGTGCCCGACGAGATAGTGGACCGGTTCTGCATCCTGGGCACGGCGGAGCAGCACATCGCCAAGCTCGAGGAGCTCAAGGCGATCGGGGTGGACCAGTTCGCGATCTACCTCCAGCACGACAACAAGGAGGAGACCTTGCGCCAGTACGGCGAGACAGTCATCCCGGCCCTGCGCGACCACGTGACGGCCAAGGGATGAGCGACGCGGAGCTCGACCAGCGCGCCGCCGAGCTCGACCGCGCGCACGTCTTCCACTCCTGGTCGGCCCAGGGGGCGCTGCAGCCGTTCGTGATCGCCGGTGGCGCCGGCTGCCGGGTCTGGGACCACAGCGGACGCAGCTACCTGGACTTCTCCAGCCAGCTGGTCAACCTGAACATCGGCCACCAGCACCCGAAGGTCGTGGCGGCGATCGTGGCGCAGGCCCAGCAGCTCGCCACCGTCGCGCCGGCAACCGCCAACCTGGCGCGCGGTGAAGCGGCCAGACGGATCACCGACCGGGCGCCGGACGGGATGAACAAGGTCTTCTTCACCAACGGCGGGGCCGACGCGAACGAGAACGCGATCCGGATGGCGCGGCTGCACACCGAGCGCGACAAGGTGCTCTCGACGTACCGCTCGTACCACGGCAACACCGGCGCGGCCGTGGTCGCGACCGGGGACTGGCGCCGGGTCCCGAACGAGTTCGCTCGCGGGCACGTGCACTTCTTCGGCCCGTACCTCTACCGCAGCGAGTTCTGGGCGACCTCACCCGGGCAGGAGTCCGAGCGAGCGCTCCAGCACCTGCGCCGGGTGATCGAGGCCGAGGGGCCGGCGAGCATCGCGGCGATCCTGCTCGAGTCGATCCCCGGCACCGCCGGGGTGCTGCTGCCGCCGCCCGGCTACCTGGCCGGCGTCCGGGAGCTGGCGAGCAAGCACGGGATCGTGCTGATCCTGGACGAGGTGATGGCCGGGTTCGGTCGCACCGGCGAGTGGTTCGCGTTCGACTCCTACGACGTGGCTCCCGACCTGATCACCTTCGCCAAGGGGGTGAACTCCGGGTACGTCCCGACCGGCGGCGTGATCATCAGCGACCAGATCGCCGCGGACTTCGACGACACCGTGTTCCCGGGAGGTCTCACCTACTCCGGGCACCCGCTGGCGATGGCCTCGATCGTCGCGACCCTGGACGCGATGGCCGACGAGGGCATCGTCGAGAACGCCGCCTCGATCGGGCGGGACCAGCTCGCGCCCGCGCTCACCGCACTCGCCGAGAAGCACGAGGTCATCGGCGAGGTCCGCGGCACCGGCGTCTTCTGGGCTCTCGAGCTGGTCGCCGACCGCGGCACCCGTGAGCCGGTGTCCGCTGCCGTGATGGGCCGGGTGAAGCGCGAGCTGCTGGACCGCGGGCTGCTGCCCTTCACCGTCGAGAACCGCATCCACGTGGTGCCGCCCTGCATCGTGACCCCGGACGAGGTCGCCGAAGCGGTCGCTGCCTACGACGAGGTGCTCGGGCTCGACCTCCTGGCCTGAGCCGTCAGGGCTGGCCCTCGCGCAGCTCCACGAACAGCCCCTCGGCCTCCGCACAGAGCTCGGCACCGTTCTTCAGGGTGCCGCGCGCGTACCGCTTGCGGCCCTCGATCCGGTCCAGCCAGACGTGCACCTCGAGCGTGACCCCGACCGGGGTGACCGCGCGGTAGTCGGTCTTCAGGTACGCCGTCCGCGACGGCGTCCGGTGCGAGTTCACCAGCCGACCGAACACCTCGTCGAACAGCAGCGACACAGCGCCACCGTGGACCGCCCCGTTGCCGCCGAGGAAGTACCGGCCGTAGCGGACCGTGCCGGTGACGTGGTCGGGATCGGCGTCGCGGACCACGAACGCCGGCGACATCGTCTGTCCACGCCCGGGCAGGTCGAACCTGCGGGCGAAGACCTGGTCGCGCTCGGAGACCGCCACCTCGGCCAGGCGTTCGCGCCAGCCCGCCAGGTCGTAGGCGAGCTTGGTCAGCGCCAGGTCGTCGGCCTTGGCGGCGGCGACGTGGTCCAGGAACGAGCGCAGCGACCCGATCATGGCGGCGTACGGGTCGGTCGGGTCCTCGAACTCGGAGGTGAAGCCGAAGTCCGGGAAGCCGCCCGGACGCGTCGCGCCCAGGCCGAGGGTCGGGTCGTCGCTCTGTCGGAACTGCTGCGGCTTCTCGGTCACAGCCGCATCATGCCGGACGATCGACGGCACGGAACACCAGGTCGGACAGGGCCCGGTACGCGTCGGCGTCATCGAGACCGGCGGCGGCCTCGATCCGCCCGGCCTGGATCGCGGTCATCACCTCGGCCACGGCAGCGCCGACGAACCGGGCGTTGACCGGCCGCAGCGCGCCGGCCGTGACCCCGGCGAGGATGATGTCCTGGACCCGCTGGGCCGCGCGTCGGGTGTTCTCCTCGTACAGGTCCCGCGCCGGCGGGTACGCGGCGATATCGGTGTAGAACCGGTCGGACGCCGGAGCGAGCTCGTCGGAGACCGCGGCGAGGTACACCTGGATCCGGACGCCGAGGTCCGGCTCCGCGTCGACCCGCTCCTCGATCCGGTCCGCCGCCCGCCGGAAGTAGCCCCGTACGGCGGTCAGCACGATCTGCTCCTTGCTGGACGCGACCTGGTAGAGCGTCGTGCGGGAGCAGGACAGCCTCGCGGCGAGCTCACCGACCCCGAACCCGAGGAATCCTTCGGCCAGGTACAGCGCGATCAGCTCGTCCAGCAGCGCTGCACCTCGCGCGTCCGTCGCCATGGAAGGACAGTACCAAAAGAGATACTCTGGTACTAGAGTTGATACTTCCACGTCGAGAGAGAGACCTGATGACCGCGCGACGCGTGCTGCCCACCGAAGAGGCCACCGACCTGCTCAAGCTGGTGCGGGACCTCGCGACCCGGGAGCTGCTCCCGCTGGCGGCGACCGCGGAGCGAACGAGTGCGTTCCCCCGGGAGGCGTTCCGGATGCTCGGGCGCGCCGGCCTGCTCGGCCTTCCCTACCCTGAGGAGTTCGGCGGTGGCGGCCAGCCCTACGAGGTCTACCTCCAGGTCCTCGAGGAGATCGGCGCCGTCTGGTCGAGTGTGGGGGTCGGGGTCAGCGTGCACGCGCTGTCCTGCTTCGGTCTGGCCACCGCGGGCACCGAGGAGCAGAAGCGGACCTGGCTGCCGGACATGCTCGGCGGTGAGCTCCTCGGCGGCTACTGCCTCTCCGAGGCGCACGCAGGCTCGGACCCGGCAGCGATGCGCACCACCGCGCGCCGGGACGGCGACGACTACGTCCTCAAGGGCGCCAAGGCCTGGACCACCCACGGCGGTCAGGCCGACTTCTACAAGGTGATGGCCCGCACCTCAGATGCTGCGTCGTCTTCTCGGGGAAACGGCATCTCCTGCTTCCTGGTCCCGGCGGACTCCCCCGGCCTGTCCGCGGACGCGCCCGAGGACAAGATGGGCCTGACCGGCTCCACGACCGC
This sequence comes from Marmoricola sp., assembly GCA_025965315.1. Classification (GTDB taxonomy): domain Bacteria; phylum Actinomycetota; class Actinomycetes; order Propionibacteriales; family Nocardioidaceae; genus Marmoricola. The sequence goes on along the minus strand of JAOPXD010000064.1, from coordinate 4,544 downwards.
GACCATCCTGCTCGACGACGTCCGGATCCCGGTCGAGCGGCGCCTCGGCGCCGAGGGCGACGGGCTGAAGATCGCCCTGGCAGGGCTCGACTCGGGCCGGCTCGGTATCGCGGCCGTCGCGACCGGCCTGACCCAGGGCGCGCTCGACCAGGCGGTCGCCTACGCCCAGGAGCGCGAGACCTTCGGCAAGCGGATCATCGACCACCAGGGCCTCGCCTTCGTCCTCGCCGACGCCGAGGCAGCCATCCAGACCGCCCGCGCGATGACCCTGCACGCGGCCCGGCTCAAGGACCGTGGCCTGCCCTTCGGACGCGAGGCCTCGATCGCGAAGATGGTCGCTACCGACAACGCCATGAAGGTCACCACGGACGCCGTCCAGGTGCTCGGCGGCTACGGCTACACCCGTGACTTCCCGGTCGAGCGGTACATGCGCGAGGCCAAGGTGATGCAGATCTTCGAGGGCACCAACCAGATCCAGCGGATGGTGATCGGTCGCGGGCTCGACAAGGACCCGGCCGGAACGATCAGCCTCGGCTGAGGTTCGCCTCGAGCCAGCCCGCGATCCTGTCGGCGACCTGCTGCCAGCCGCGCTCCAGCATCAGGTTGTGCGCCATCCCGGGAAGGAACTCGGCCTCGACCCCGTACGCCGCAGCCGTGGCCAGCACGTCAGCGGCAGGGAAGATCCGGTCGAGCTCACCACCCACCACGAGCAGCGGCACGGTGCCCTCGATCCGGCGGCGGATCCGTGCGGTCCGCGGGCGGGCGAGCAGCATCATGTCGAGGAACGCGCGGTAGGACTCGTTGCCGAGCGCTTCGCCGTACGTCGTCACCGCGGCCTCCTCGAGGCCCGCGGAGTAGAACAGCTCGCGGGTGCGCTCCGGGCCGGCCACCAGCGGGTACAGCGTGAAGGTCGTCAGCGATCGCAGAAGATCCCGCGGTCGCGACCGCAGCCGCTCCAGGGTCACTCCGATCACCCCGCGAGGTGGCACCGAGGCCAGCAGCACGGCCCCGGCGGCATCGTGCTTCTCGAGGTACTTCTGGACCACGAAGCCACCCATCGAGTGGCCGATCAGCACTGGTGGGCGGTCCAGCCGGGACGCGACAGCGTGCACATCCTCGACGTAGTCGGCGATGGAGTGCCAGGGCAGGCGGGCTGCTCCGGCGCCCCGGTGGTGGCCGCGCAGATCGACGGTGTGCACGTCGTACCCGAGGGCTGCGAAGTAACCGGTGAAGTGCTCGTCCCAGCACCATGCGGCGTGCCAGGCACCGTGCACGAACAGCAGCGGCGGGCGGGCCGCGGGCCCGGTCATCAGCGGTCCGGATCAGGGCGGTGGAAGGTCGGCGGCTCGGAGCCGCGCATGGCGCCCCAGTTGCCGACGATCGCCGCGACCGGAGGGATCAGGGCCGCGACGATGCTCATCCCGACGGCGGCCGGGATCGACCAGAACCGCACCACGTTCCAGGCCAGCAGGATCAGCACGACACAGGTGCCCATCAGCCAGAAGTACGCGCGCCGCTGGTCGGGGCGCTGCTCCTCGTCCGACTGAGGTATCTCCGGTTGCTCCGGGACTTCCGGCTGCTCGTCCACACCACCACGGTAGCCCGCTCAGGCGCCGCCGGCGATCCAGGCGAGGGTCCGTTCGGCGATCTCGACACCGACGTCCTCCTGCACGAAGTGGCTTCCTGCGAGCCGGGCGTGCGGCTGGCCCGCGGCGCCCGGGACGTGCTCCTGCAGCGGCTTGTCGGCCTTGCCGAGGATCGGGTCGGCGTACCCGAAGAGCGTCAGGAACGGCTTCTGCCAGGCACCGAGCGCGTCCCAGGCGAGCCGGTTCGCCGGGGCGGCCGGGTCGGTCGGCGACGTCGGGACGAGCCGCGGGAACGCCCGGGCGCCGGCTTTGTACCTCGAGCTCGGGTACGGCGCGTCGTACGCCGCCCGCTCGGCCCCGCTGAGCTTGCGCTTGGTGCCGGTGGCGACGATCCGGCCGACCGGGAGCAGCGGCGAGTACGTCGCGAAACCGCGCCAGACCTTGAAGGCGAACCCGGGGTCGGTGTCGCCGGTCGGCAGGAAGCCGTTGGCGACCACGATCCGGGCGAAGCGGTCGGGGTTCTCGGCCGCGAGCCGGAGTCCGAGCAAGGAGCCCCAGTCCTGGCAGATCAGGGTGATCCCAGTCAGGTCCAGGCTCTCCATCCAGGTGGTCAGCCAGTCCATGTGCCGCTGGTAGGAGTAGTCGTCGAGACGGGTCGGCTTGTCGGACTTCCCGAAGCCGATCAGGTCCGGCGCCAGCGCCCGCATGCCACCGTCGGCGAAGACCGGCACCATCGAGCGGTAGAGGTAGCTCCAGCTCGGTTCGCCGTGCAGCATCAGCACCGGCGCAGCGTCAGGCGGACCTTCGTCGACGTAGTGCATCCGCAGGCCCTCGCCGATCTCCGCGTAGTGCGCGGCGAACGGGTAGTCCGGCAGATCGGCGAAGCGCTCGTCGGGGGTCCGCAACGTGTCCATGGGTCTCCTAGGCGCTGTTCACAAGTGAGCGAGGTTCGGTGTCACGAAGTCGCGGGTGATGGCCCCGAGGTCGGCGGCACCGGCCAGCGCCATCGTGAGGTCGAGCTCGGCGATCACGTTGCCGATCACCTCGGCGACACCGCGCTCCCCGGCAAGCGCCAGTCCGTACATGTACGGGCGACCGAGGAGGACCGCGTCCGCCCCCAGGGCCAGCGCGGTGAAGACGTCGGCGCCGGTCCGGATCCCGCTGTCCAGCAGCACCGTCGCCTCCGGGCCGACGGCATCCCGGATCGGCACCAGCGCGTCGAGCGAGGCGATCGCGTTGTCGACCTGACGTCCGCCGTGGTTGGACACGACGATCCCGTCCACGCCGCTGTCGAACGCGCGGCGGGCGTCGTCCGGGTGCAGGATCCCCTTGAGGACGACGGGCAGCTGGGTGCGTTCGCGCAACGTCGCCAGGTGGTCCCAGCTCAGGCCGGGGTTGGAATAGATGTCGAGGAACGTCTCCACGGCGGCACGCGGTACCGGTGACCGCAGGTTCTCCAGGAACGGCCCCGGGTGGTTCCTCGTCATCGAGAGCAGCGTCCGGATCGCGCCGAGAGTGATCTCGGTCGCCGCCTTCTCCGTTGCCTTGGCAGCAGCGGCGATCCGCTCGCGCACGATCTCGGCGAACCGGGGATCCGCGGTGTACTGCGCGATCCCGATGCCCTTGCTGAACGGCAGCGACCCGAGGTTGAGGTCCATCGGGCGCCAGCCGAGGAGCGTCGTGTCCAGGGTGACGACCAGCGCACCCGCACCGATCGCCTCGGCCCGGGCGATCATCGAGTCGACCAGTGCCTCGTCGGTGCTCCAGTACAGCTGCACCCACCGCGGGTTGTCGCCCATCGCGGCCGCGCACTCCTCCATCGGGTTGCAGCCCTGGTTGGAGAAGACGTACGGCACCCCGTGGCTCGCGGCCCCGCGCGCGATCTGGACGTCGCTGTTCTCTGCCATCAGCGCGCCGGCACCGATCGGCGCCAGCAGCACCGGCGCCGGTAGGTGCTGACCGAGGAGGTCGATCGAGAGATCGCGGGTGGTGTTGCCGTGCGCCATCCGCGGCACGATCGCCCACCGGTCGAACGCGGCTCGGTTGTTCCGCATCGTGCGGCCCTCGCCGGCACCGCCGGCGACGTAGGCCCACCCGGTCGGCGTACTGGCCTTCTCGGCGTGCGCCTCCAGGGTGGCGAAGTCGGTCGGCACCGCAGGCACGCGCCCGAAGACGCCGTCGCGATAGATCTTCTCCTGCCGCGCCCGTCCGGGTCCGCGGGAGTTCTCAGAGTTACTCACAGACGTGAGCCTAGACAGCGGGCGCCGTCCCGTGACCCCGTCGGCCGAGGAAGGGCGGCACACTCACCCCTATCGCTGGTTGAGGTGCGAGCGAAGCGAGCCTCGAAACCTGGTGACGGTCGGCAGAAATAGTTGAGTTTCCCCTTGTGGGTAAGGCTTTCGGCCCGGTTTCTGTCGGTGGTCGTCCCTAGGCTTTGTTTCATGACCTCGACCACCACATCCCTCGATACGGCGGCGGTTCTGGCTGCTGCGCGGCGGGACCGGTCCGAGGCTGATGCTGCGGAGCGGCGGGTCCTGGGGCATGCGTTGGCGTGGGCGCAGCTGCACACCACCGACGACGAAGAGGCGATGGCGACCTTCGGGGACTCCCCGATCTCCCTGGCCGGGCAGGGCGCCCCGCATGTGTTGCAGTTCGCGGTCCTCGAGTTCGGGGCGGTGCTCGGGATGAGCCGCCGCTCAGCGGAATCGTTGGTCGCGGATGTGTTGGAGCTGGGTTACCGGCTCCCACTGACCTGGGAGCGTGTGGTCTCGGGGCGGTTGAAGGCGTGGCGGGCCCGGCAGATCGCCCAAGCCACCCAGGACCTGTCCCTGGAGGCTGCGGCGTATGTCGATGCCCAGGTCGCAGGGTTCGCGTCCCGGATCAGTCCCGCCGAGCTCCAGCGGCTCATCGATACCGCGATCGCCCGGTACATGCCCTCCTATGCCGAACAGATCGCCG
>JAOPXD010000211.1 GCA_025965315.1 Marmoricola sp. | reverse complement strand
GGCTGTCGCCGGTGGCGGTCTTGTCGTTGCTGCTCGACCCGCAGGCGGCCAGGCCGGGCAGGAGCACGACCGTCAGCAGTCCGACCCGCACGGGGGTGGAGGGGAGGTTCATCGAGAGACAACTTTCTCAGGAGCGGGGCAGGGCACCCCGCTGGAGTATTAGGCAAGGCTAACTAAAGCAAGCCTAACTTAACTCACGAGTGCTGTCTGCTTCCGCTGGGGTGCCGGCACCGGCTCCGCCGGACGCTGCAGCGCGACCGAGGCGGCGAGCCCGAGACCTGCTGCAGCGCCGAGGATCCCGAGCAGCCAGGCGAGCGCGATCCGACCGGCGCGGGTGCTCGCGGTGTCGGCCGAGTGCTGCACCGCGGCGTCGGCGGCCCTGACCGCGGCCGGCGACAACGTGATCGTCCTCGACCCGATCGGCTTGCCCAGCGCGACGTCCTGGCCCGAGCTGCCGGCGGCGACGACCTGGCGGTCCTGCTTCCAGGTGAGGTCGACGACGAAACCGGTCCGGGCCTCGACGGTGGCGGTCAGGGTGAGCTGGTCGACGTACCGGACGTTGACGTGGTCGTCGGTCGGCCGGACCTGGACCCCGAGCGGCAACCGGCCGCCGTTCAGCCCGGCCAAGGTGACGGTGCTGATGCTGGCGGGTCCGGTCCCGGGCGCCGAGGTGGTCACTGCGTAGACGTCGGCACCGACGTCCGAGCGCGACAGTGTCAGGTCCGTGGTCCTGCCTACCGTCCCGGCGAGCGGCTGCCGGGTCTGGGTGCGCAGCACGATGTCGTTACCGTGCTGGGCGACGACCCGGGCGGTCAGGGCGCCGTCCCGGGTCGTGTAGCTGGTCGCGGCCGTGGGTGCTGAGGCGGCGAGGACGATGCCGGCACCGATGCCGATCACCGCCGTCGCTGCGAGCCCGCGACGCAGCGCGAGCAGCGGCACTGCACGACCCGGCGCCCAGGCGACGAAGACGCCGACCGGGATCACGTAGAGCAACCAGCCCAGGCACTCGGCGAGCACCGGGAACGGCTGTACGCCGAGCATGCCGGTCAGCAGGGAGGCCAGCACCGAACCGGGCTTGACCACCGCCGACAGGTCGAGCAGCTGGTGCTGACCGGTGTTGAGCCAGCCGGCCTCGTGCGCGGTGTGCAGCGCACTGACGACCAGGCCGCCGGCCACCAGGACCAGCACCAGCCCGGTCGCACGGAAGAACTTGGACAGGTTGATCCGAACCCCGCCGCGGTAGATGCCGTAGCCGAGCAGGACCGCGATCACGATGCCGAGGATCGCTCCGACCACGGCGCTCGCCCCGGAACCGCTCTCGTTGAACGCGGCGAGCAGGAACACGACGGTCTCGAAGCCTTCACGCATGACCGCGAGGAAGGCCATCACGACCATCGCCGTACCGGCCTTGCTGCTCGTCGTCCCGATGGCGTCCGCGGCCATCGACTCCAGCTCGGCCTTGAGGCCGCGGGCGTGCTCCTTCATCCAGACCACCATGTAGGTGACCATCCCGACCGCGAGCACGCCGATGACGGTCTCGAGCCCCTCCTGCTGCTTCTGGGGGAGGTTCCGCGACCAGATCTCGAGTGCGAGGCCCCCGAGGGTGCAGATCATCACCGCGGCGCCTACGCCCAGGGCCATCTGCCGGAGCAGGTCGTCACGGCCCTGCTTGCGCAGGAACGCGGCGATGATCCCGACGATCAGCGCCGCCTCGAGCCCCTCGCGCAGGCCGATGACGAAGGTGGGGAGCACGGGAGAGCCTCCGGCGAAGTTAGGAAAGCCTGACCTCGCCTAGCCTACGTCAGGCGTCCTTGATCTGACAGAGGACCTCGCCGTTGCCTACGGTGGCGCCGACCTCGGCGGTGAGGCCGGTGACGGTGCCCGCCTTGTGCGCCTTCAGCGGCTGCTCCATCTTCATCGCCTCCAGGACGACGATGACATCGCCCTGGGCCACGGTCGCGCCCTCCTCGACGGCGACCTTGACGATGGTGCCCTGCATCGGGCTGGCGACCGCGTCGCCCGAGGCGGCGGCGCCGGCCTTCTTGCCGGCCGCGCGCTTCGGCTTCCTGGCACCCGCCGCCGCGCCGGCGCCGATGCCGCCGAGCCCGCCGGGCAGGATCACCTCGAGACGGCGACCGCCGACCTCGACAGTGACCTTCTGGCGTTCGGCCACCTCCTCGGCGTCGCCGCTCGCTCCGCCGTACGGGACGATCTGGTTGTCGAAGTCGGTCTCGATCCAGGTCGTGTAGACCGTGAACTCGCCCTCACCCGACGGGGTGGAGGCACCGACCCAGGCCGGGTCGTTGACGATCACCTCGTGGAACGTGATCGCGGTCGGCATCCCGTCGACGACGAACTCGGACAGCGCGCGCCGTGAGCGCTCGATGGCCTGGGTGCGGTCGCGTCCGGTGACGATCAGCTTGGCGATCAGCGAGTCGAACGCGCCGGGGACCGTCTCGCCCTTCTCGTACCCGCCGTCGACCCGTACGCCGGGGCCCTGCGGCGGGTTCCACTCGGTCAGCGTGCCAGGGGCGGGCATGAAGTTGCGGCCGCCGTCCTCGGCGTTGATCCGGTACTCGATCGCGTGCCCGATGATCTCCGGGTCGCCGTAACCGAGCTCCTCGCCGGCGGCGATCCGGAACATCTCCCGGACCAGGTCGATGCCGGTGACCTCCTCGGAGACGCAGTGCTCCACCTGGAGGCGGGTGTTGACCTCGAGGAAGGAGATGGTGCCGTCGTCGGCGACGAGGAACTCGCAGGTGCCGGCCCCGACGTACGCCGGGCCCGCTCGGAGGCTCCCAGGCGGTGAGGGTGCCGGGCGCCGGCATGACGTTGGCGCCGCCGTCCTCGGCGTTGATCCGGAACTCGATCGAGTGCCCGACCACCGCCGGGTCGTCGTAGCCCAGCGGCTCGCCATCGGCGATCCGGAACATCTCGCGGACCAGGTCGATCCCGGTCACCTGTTCGGAGACGGGGTGCTCG
>JAOPXD010000152.1 GCA_025965315.1 Marmoricola sp. | reverse complement strand
TGCCTACGGTGCGGTCGGTCTCTCCTGCGACAACGCCTCCGACGTCGACGCCACCATCAAGAAGGCCTTGGAGATCAACGACGTGCCGGTGGTCGTCGACTTCCGGGTCTTCCGCGACGCGATGGTCTGGCCGATGGTCGCCGCCGGCAGCAGCAACGACGCCATCCAGTACGCGCGAGACCTCGCGCCCCAGTACGACGAGGACTCATTGTGACGACCCACACCCTGAGCGTGCTCGTGGAGGACAAGCCAGGCGTCCTCGCGCGGATCGCCGGCCTGTTCAGCCGCCGCAGCTTCAACATCCAGTCGCTGGCCGTCGGCCCGACCGAGCACCCCGAGATCTCGCGGATGACCATCGTGGTCAGCGTGGAGGGCTCGCCCCTCGAGCAGGTCACCAAGCAGCTCAACAAGCTGGTCGAGGTGATCAAGGTCGTCGAGCTCGAGACCACCGCCTCGGTGCAGCGAGAGCTGATCCTGGTCAAGGTCGGTGCGACCCCCGAGACCCGGGGGCAGGTGCTCGACGCCGTCCAGCTCTTCCGGGCCAAGGTGATCGACGTCGCGCCCGACGCCCTGACCATCCAGATCACCGGCAACGCCGGCAAGATCGCGGACTTCCTGCGGATCCTCGAGCCGTTCGGCATCCGGGAGCTCGTGCAGTCCGGGATGGTCGCGATCGGTCGTGGCCCCCGGTCGATCTCGGAGCGCTCGCTGCGCCCGGTCGCCGTACCCGCTCCGCCTGCAGCTTCCTGAGAAGCAGCCTCCACGCCTACTGACACCTACGCACCACCAAACCCAGAAGGAGAAGTCTGAAGTGGCTGAGATGTTCTACGACGATGACGCCGACCTGTCCCTGATCCAGGGCAAGACCGTGGCCGTGATCGGCTACGGATCGCAGGGCCACGCCCACGCGCTCTCGCTGCGCGACTCGGGCGTCGACGTCCGGATCGGCCTGCAGCCCGGTTCCAAGAGCCAGGCCAAGGCCGAGGCCGAGGGTCTGCGCGTCCTCACCCCCGCCCAGGCCGCGGAGGAGGCTGACGTGATCGTCGTCCTCGCTCCCGACCAGCACCAGCGCAAGCTGTACGCCGAGGAGATCGAGCCGCAGCTCGCCCCCGGGGACACCCTGGTCTTCGGCCACGGCTTCAACATCCGCTTCGGCTACATCACCCCGCCCGAGGGCGTCGACGTCGTCATGATCGCGCCCAAGGGCCCCGGCCACCTGGTGCGTCGTGAGTACGTCGACGGTCGCGGCGTGCCCGTGCTCGTCGCCGTGGAGAAGGACTCGACCGGCAACGCCTGGCCCCTCGCGCTGTCCTACGCCAAGGGCATCGGCGGCCTGCGTGCCGGCGGCATCCGGACCACGTTCACCGAGGAGACCGAGACCGACCTCTTCGGCGAGCAGGCGGTGCTGTGCGGCGGCGCCTCGCAGCTCGTGATGTACGGCTTCGAGGTGCTCACCGAGGCCGGCTACCAGCCCGAGGTCGCCTACTTCGAGTGCCTGCACGAGCTCAAGCTGATCGTCGACCTGATGTACGAGGGCGGCATCGCCAAGCAGCGCTGGTCGGTCTCCGACACCGCTGAGTACGGCGACTACGTCTCCGGTCCGCGCGTGATCACCCCCGAGGTGAAGGACAACATGCGGGCGGTCCTGGCCGACATCCAGAACGGCGCGTTCGCGAAGCGCTTCATCGACGACCAGGACGCCGGGGCCCCGGAGTTCAAGGCGTTGCGCAAGAAGGGTGAGGAGCACCCGATCGAGGAGACCGGCCGTGAGCTGCGCAAGCTGATGGCCTGGGTCAAGAGCCACGACAGCGACTACGTCGAGGGCAGCTCCGCCCGCTGACGACGCTCGTCGACGAGGCCCCGGTCCACCGGACCGGGGCCTCGTCGCGTTTTGCCCTCCGGTGCCGGGGTACTGGACCGGCAGGAGGTATCACCATGGATCTGCTCGACCTGTACGGACGCGCCAGCAGCTGGACGCTCGAGAAGGCGACCGGCGCCGCGACCGATCTGGACGCCTCGACCCCGTGCGAGGAGTGGGACGTCCGGACCCTGATGAACCACATGCTGCAGACCCAGCAGTACTTCGTCGGTGCCGCGCGGGGTGAGGACGCCTCGCCGCCCGGGCCGAACCCGCCCGACGTCCTCGGCGGTGATCCCGCGGCTGCGTTCCGGGACGCGCGCGAGGAGACCCTGGAGGTCTTCGGCGCGGACGGGGTCGTCGAGAAGACCGGGCCGTCGCTCGGGATCGCAGCGAGCGACCAGCTGCTGCACGGCTGGGACCTGGCACGGGCCACCGGGCAGGACGCCACGATGCCGGACGGCCTCGCTGAGGCGGCGTACGAGATCGTGCACGGCGCGTTCACCGATGATCAGCGCAAGGGTGTCTTCGGACCGGAGATCAGCGTGCCGGACAGCGCCTCGGCGCAGGACCGCTACCTCGCCTATACCGGGCGTGATCCTCTAGCCACAAACTAGAACACGTTCTAGGGTGTGGCCATGGACCTCATCGCGATCGAGGAGATCAAGCGCCTCAAGTACCGCTACTTCCGCACGCTCGACCTGAAGATGTGGGACGAGTTCGGCGACTGCCTGGCCGAGGACATCACCGCGCGCTACGGCACGCAGGCGATGGACAAGCCGTTGCACTACGACAACCGCAAGGACGTCGTGGACTTCATGTCGCAGAACCTCGGCCCCGGGATCGTCACGATCCACATCGCCAACCACCCGGAGATCGACGTCGACGGTGACGCGGCGACCGGTTCCTGGGCGTTCGAGGACACCGTGATCGTGCCCGACTTCAAGATGATCATCCGCGGCGGCGGCTACTACGTCGACGACTACCGCAGGGACGCCGACGGAAAGTGGCGGATCGCCGCGACGAAGTACGAGCGGATCTACGAGGCGATGACCTCGCTGGAGGACACCCCGAGCTTCAAGCTGATCGCGAACCGCTGGGACCCGACCCTCACGCACTGAGTCGTGTGCCTGAGCGCGTCGTGGGCGACGCACTCAGGCACGCACGGCGTTACTTGACCTCGGACCTCCGCACCATCCACAGGCCGACCGCCAGCGGGATCACCAGCCAGAGCATCCCGGAGGCGCCCAGCTGGGCCCACTCCTTGCTGCTCGGGATGTGGTCGTACAGGTTGCCGACCGAGAAGTTGAAGTCGATCCAGCCCTGGCGCGAGGCGAACCAGTCCTGGAACGAGGCCAGCGTGCCCAGTGCTGCCGGCAGCACCAGGGCGTAGACGAAGTAGCCCACGATCGCCCCGGCGCTGCTGCGGATCAGGATGCCCAGCGTGAAGCCCATCAGCATGCCGAGCGCATCGGCGAGGAAGATCAGGGCGGCGGAGCCGAGGGAGACGTCCCACCTCACCGGAACTCCCGCGATGCTCGAGCCGATGACGTTGCCGAGGGCGCCGACGGCGAAGGCAAGTGCGATCGAGACGGCGCCGACTCCGAGGGTCGCGACCAGCTTCGATCCGATCACCCGACCGCGGTGGGGGACGAGCGTGAACGTGGTCAGCCCGGTGCGTTGGCTCCACTCGCTGGTGACTGCCAGGATCGCGATCATCGGCAGGATCACCGACATCGGGAACCCGACGGCGCCGGCGAAGTTCCCGTAGCCGAGCTGGTCCTTCGGGGCGAACAGCACCGTCGCGATCGTCGCGACCGCCGCGGCGATCCCCGAGCTGGCGAGCAGCCAGAACCCGGACCGGGTGTTGAACATCTTGGAGACCTCGACGCCGACCAGCCGGGTCATCGGGATCGGCTCGTGGACCCGTGCGGGCCTGGAGACGGGAGCAGTTCGTTCGATCGTCGCGGTGCTCATGCTGCGCTTCTTTCGGTGGAAGGGGTGGTGGAGTCGCGCTGCGAGGTCGCCGTGAGCTCGAGGAACATCTCCTCGAGCCCGGCACTGTCGGCCGACCTGAGCTCGACCAGGGCGATCCCGGACTGCAGCGCGATCTGTCCGACGGCCGCGGCACCGACGTCGGTGCGCACACTGCCGTCGGCGTTGAGGGTGCAGGTGATCCCGGCGCCGCGCAGTGCCGCAGCCAGCTCGGCCGGTCGGTCCGCGCGAGCCAGGGTCCCTGCTGCCGCCAGCAGGTCGGCCTTCGTGCCCTGGGCGACGATCCGGCCGTTGCCGATCACCACCAGGTCGTCGGCGACGACCTCGATCTCGTGCAGCAGGTGCGAGGACAGCAGGACGGCACCGCCCTTGTCGGCGTACTCGCGGAGCAGGTCGCGCATCCAGCGGATGCCGGCCGGGTCGAGGCCGTTGGCCGGCTCGTCGAGGATCAGCACCTCGGGGTCGCCGATCAGGGCCGTGGCGATCCCGAGGCGCTGACGCATGCCGAGCGAGTAGTTCTTCACCCGGCGCTCGGCCTCCTCGTCGGTCAGGCTGACCTTGTGCAGCATCTCGTCGACCCGCGCCCGGGGAAGGCCCATCGTGCGCTGCGCGATACCGAGGATCTCCCGGCCGGTGCGTCCCGCGTGCTGGGCGGAGGCATCGAGGAGGACGCCCACCTCCAGGCCGGGGTTCGGAAGGTCGGCGAAGGCCCGTCCCTTGATGGTGGCGGTGCCGGAGGTAGGGGCGGTCAGCCCGACCATCATCCGCATCGTGGTGGACTTCCCGGCGCCGTTCGGGCCCAGGAAGCCGGTGACCCGCCCGGCTCGCGCCGAGAACGAGACGTCGTTGACAGCGGTGAACCGGCTGTAGGTCTTGGTCAGTGCTTCGACGGTGATCATGGTCCGAACTCTCGCCCGCGAGGGCGCTCGGCCACATCAGGGAGACCGCTGGACCCGTCCCTGAACCGACCCCGAGACGTCTCGGGGTCAGCTGCTCGGTTCAGCCGGGGAGAGCGTCCAGGGTCGCTCGGAGCTGGTTGATCGTCTTCTTGGCCAGCGACGGTAGGTAGACCGCGACCACGGGGGTCGCCAGGGCCGAGGCACCCCGGAGGTCGAAGGTGGCGTGGTAGTCGATGCGGGTCCCGGTTCCGTCGGGGCTCAGCGTCATCCGGTCGTCCCCGACGAACGCATCGTTGTGACCCTGGAAGTGCAACCGGGTGTACGGGTCGTGGACGAGGGTCGTGTAGGTCAGGTCGGCCTCGCGCCCGAGGAACTCCGAGACGTTCCGGTACGTCGCACCGGTGCCCACCGCATCGCTGAGCAGGGAGCAGCGCACGGTCCCCGGGTCCCACTTCTCCGCGTTCCGGAAGTCAGCCAGGAAGGCGAACGCGGTCGCGGGGGCAGCGGTCGTCGTGAAGGAGCGGCGTACGTTCAGCTTCATCGCCCGACCGTACCCAGACGGAACAAAGCGAAGCCCCGGCCAGTTCTCCTGCCATGCGTATCGAGATCTGGAGCGACGTCGTCTGCCCGTGGTGCTACATCGGGAAGCGGCGTCTGGAAACGGCGCTGAGCACCTTCGAGCACCCGGTCGAGGTCGTCTGGCGGTCGTTCCAGCTCGACCCGGCGGCGCCGGTCGTGCCGGTGGAGTCGGTTGCTGAGTCCCTGGGGCGCAAGTACGGGGGAGGCCCGGAGGCCGGCAAGGCGATGATCGACCGGGTCGAGGCCGTCGCGGCTGAGGAAGGACTGCTGTTCCGGCACCACGCCGCGCTGCGCGCGAACACGGTCGACGCGCACCGCGTGCTGCACCTGGCGCTCGAGACCGGGGGACCGGAGCTCCAGGGGCGACTGAAGGAGGCGCTGCTCTCGGCGTACTTCGTCGGGACCGAGAACGTGGCCGACCACGCCACCCTGACCCGGCTGGCCGCCGGGGTCGGACTGGACGCTGAGCGGGTGGCGCAGGTACTCGCTGGCGCCGAGTACGCCGACGCCGTGGAAGCCGATGCCCGGGAAGCCGCCGCACTCGGCGCCACCGGGGTGCCGTTCTACGTGATCGATCGCAAGTACGGGATCTCGGGGGCGCAGCCGGCCGAGGTCTTCACCGACGTGCTCGAGAAGGCCTGGGCAGACGCGCATCCGGTGCTTGAGGTCGTCGGTGACGCGGACGCCTGCGGGCCCGACGGGTGCGCGGTCTAGCGATATTTTGCATGGTCATGCATGATCATGCATACTTCTCCCGTGTCCAAGGTCCTCACCAGTCTGCCCGTCGGCGAACGCGTCGGCATTGCCTTCTCCGGGGGTCTCGACACCTCCGTCGCCGTTGCCTGGATGCGGGAGAAGGGTGCGGTTCCGTGCACCTACACCGCTGACATCGGCCAGTACGACGAGCCGGACATCGACTCCGTGCCGAGCCGCGCGACGGCGTACGGCGCCGAGATCGCGCGCCTGGTGGACTGCCGCGCCGCGCTGGTCGAGGAGGGTCTGGCGGCCCTGACCTGCGGCGCGTTCCACATCCGCTCGGGAGGTCGCTCCTACTTCAACACCACGCCGCTCGGCCGCGCGGTCACCGGCACCCTGCTGGTCCGGGCGATGCTCGCCGACGACGTCCAGATCTGGGGCGACGGCTCGACGTTCAAGGGCAACGACATCGAGCGGTTCTACCGCTACGGGCTGCTCGCGAACCCGAACCTGCGGATCTACAAGCCCTGGCTCGACGCCGACTTCGTCACCGAGCTCGGTGGTCGCAAGGAGATGTCCGAGTGGCTGCTGGCCCGTGACCTGCCGTACCGCGACAGCACCGAGAAGGCGTACTCGACCGACGCCAACATCTGGGGCGCCACCCACGAGGCGAAGACCCTCGAGCACCTCGACACCGGCGTGGAGTCCGTCGAGCCGATCATGGGCGTGAAATTCTGGGACCCGGGTGTCGAGATCGCTGCCGAGACGGTGACGGTCGCGTTCGTCGAAGGCCGTCCGGTCACGATCAACGGGGAGTCGTTCACGTCGCCGGTCGACCTGGTGATGACGGCCAACGCCATCGGCGGTCGGCACGGCCTCGGTATGTCCGACCAGATCGAGAACCGGATCATCGAGGCCAAGAGCCGCGGGATCTACGAAGCCCCCGGGATGGCGCTGCTGCACGCGGCGTACGAGCGTCTCGTGAACGCGATCCACAACGAGGACACCGTCGCGAACTACCACAACGAGGGCCGTCGGCTCGGTCGCCTGATGTACGAGGGCCGCTGGCTGGACCCGCAGGCGCTGATGCTGCGGGAATCGCTGCAGCGCTGGGTCGGTGCGGCGGTGACCGGAGAAGTCACCCTGCGGCTGCGTCGGGGCGAGGACTACTCGCTGCTGGACACGTCCGGCCCGCACTTCAGCTACCACCCGGACAAGCTGTCGATGGAGCGCACCGAGAACGCGGCCTTCGGGCCGGTCGACCGGATCGGACAGCTCACGATGCGCAACCTCGACATCGCGGACTCCCGCGCCAAGCTCGAGCAGTACGCGGCGATGGGCATGGTCGGAACCGCGCACGCCGCCCTGATCGGCACCGGTCAGACCGAGCTGATCGGCGAGCTCGAGACCGGCGGCGCCGAAGCGATCGCAGCCCGCGGTGAGTCGCCCGACGACGAGGAGCTGTCGCTCGACCGCGCGGCCATGGAGTCCGGGACCGACTGATCCACAGGTCTAGTCACTGGTCTGTGGAGAACTCCCCGGATCTGTGGACGACCGGGCCTGTTCTGTGGACGACACGCCGTACGGCGCGATCTCAGCGAAATAGCGGGCCGAAGCCCTTGCGCCGTGCCCCGGACGGACGTAGAAATCTCCTACGCGATCCCTTCGGGGAGGACGTGATCGAACCGAAGCAAGGACCTGGTGACGGGGCAACCCGTCGCAGCCGGCAAGGTGACAGCCGGTGGGTCCGCGGGGAAGTCCGATCGATCGGAAGCGTCACCGTGATCCGGTCAAGAGAAGGGCCCTGCGACTCATACTCGCGGGGCCCTTCGTCCATGTCCGGCCAGATCCCTAGACGACCGGTGTCCCGTCCCAGTCGAACACCCAGGTGCCCTGGTACTTGACGAGCTTCACGTCCCGCTCGAAGATCCGGTGTCCGCGGGCGTCGACGACCGTTCCCCGGACGTTCACGGTCGCACCCGAGCCGTGCCGATCGCTGTGGGTCACGTGCAGTCGCTTGAGCTTGACGTTCGGGTCGTGACCGACGAGCGCCCGGCAGGCGAGCTTCTCGGTCTGCGGGGTGCCGGCGAAGTGACCCTGGGTGTACTTGCAGACGCCCGAGTCCCCGCCTTCGGCCGAGGCGATCATCCGTACGCCCTTCAACGCCGCTGCGTGCACCTCGTCGTTCTGCTTGTGCTGGAGCATGCCGTGCGCGCCGAAGGCGATCAGGGCCAGCACCACGACGATCGCGCCGATGATGCTGACGCCGAGCAGCGGGCGGCCGACCTGGCTGGTGGTCGGTTCGGCGACCGAGAGCCCACGGACCGCCCCTTCGACGGGGGTGTCGCAGGCAAGGCAGTAGGTGCCGGTCGGAGGGAGCGAGGCTCCGCAATTGGTGCACTGGTGTTCATCCACCCGCGCACGATGTCACCCCGACGGCCCGCAGCGGCAACGCTCAGCGAATTCTCAGGTGACTCCCACGATGTTCTTCGGCTCGGGCTCGGGACCCGGACCACGCCGGAGCCTGTCGGGTAGAGTCCGTGCGGGCACAACGTCGTGCGCGGCGGTCGTCGTCAGGACCGGATCGACCGACGGCGGTCAACCTCTCACCTGCCGACATCCAAGAGCCAAGGAACACTTCCGTGAGCAAGCCCGTCGTACTGATCGCCGAAGAGCTCAGCCCCGCCACGGTCGACGCGCTCGGCCCGGATTTCGAGATCCGGCACTGCAACGGTGCCGACCGTGCCGAGCTGCTCGCCGCGATCGTCGACGTCGATGCGATCCTGGTCCGCTCGGCCACCCAGGTCGACGCCGAGGCGCTCGCGGTCGCGACCAGGCTGAAGATCGTGGCGCGGGCCGGCGTCGGTCTCGACAACGTCGACGTGAAGGCTTCCACCCAGGCCGGGGTGATGGTCGTGAATGCTCCGACCTCGAACATCGTGAGTGCTGCCGAGCTGGCCGTGGCCCTGATGCTGGCCGCAGCCCGGCACGTCAGTCCTGCCCACGCCGCCCTGCGCAACGGTGAGTGGAAGCGTTCGAGGTACACCGGCATCGAGCTGTACGAGAAGACCGTGGGCATCGTCGGCCTCGGCCGGATCGGGGTCCTGGTCGCGCAGCGGCTCTCGGCCTTCGGCATGAACGTGATCGCCTACGACCCGTACGTCCAGGCCGGTCGCGCCGCCCAGATGGGCGTCCGGATGGTGACGCTCGACGAGCTCCTCGCAGAGGCCGACTTCATGAGCGTGCACCTGCCCAAGACCCCCGAGACCGTGGGCCTGATCGGCGCCGAGCAGCTCGCGAAGGCCAGGTCGAACCTGGTCCTGGTCAACGCCGCCCGGGGCGGGATCGTCGACGAGGCCGCCCTGTACGACGCGCTGAAGACCGGCCAGATCGCCGCTGCCGGCCTGGACGTCTTCACCCAGGAGCCGTGCACCGACTCGCCGCTGTTCGAGCTGGAGAACGTCGTCGCGACCCCGCACCTGGGCGCCTCGACCGACGAGGCCCAGGAGAAGGCCGGGATCGCGGTGGCCAAGTCGGTCCGGCTGGCTCTCGGCGGAGAGCTGGTCCCGGACGCGGTCAACGTCCAGGGTGGAGTGATCGCCGAGGACGTACGCCCCGGGATCCCGCTGACCGAGAAGCTCGGCCGGATCTTCACGGCGCTCGCCGGCGAGGTGGCCCAGTCCCTCGACGTGGAGGTGCGCGGCGAGATCACCGAGTTCGACGTGAAGGTGCTCGAGCTCGCCGCCCTGAAGGGCGTCTTCGCCGACGTGGTCGAGGAGCAGGTCTCCTACGTCAACGCGCCGCTGCTCGCCGCCGAGCGCGGTGTGGCGGTGCGCCTGGTCACCGAGACCGAGAGCCCGGACCACCGGAACCTGATCACGCTGCGGGGGACGCTCGCCGATGGCACCCAGTTCTCGGTGTCGGGCACGCTGGTGGGCATCAACCAGCGCGAGCGCCTCGTCGAGGTGAACGGCTTCCTCGTCGATCTCGAGCCCACCGACCACCTGGCGTTCTTCCGCTACGAGGATCGTCCCGGCATGGTCGGGACGGTCGGCCAGATCCTCGGCGAGGCCGGGGTCAACATCGCCGGGATGCAGGTCGCCAGGGACGCCAAGGGTGGTCAGGCGCTGGTTGCGCTGTCGGTGGATTCGGCCGTTCCGGTCGAGGTCCTGGAGCAGATCCGGGTCGCGATCGACGCCGAGACCGTGCGCGGGGTCGACCTCACCGACTGACGTCCTCGCCCAACCTGTGAGTTGACGAGAACCCTGTTCGGGAACGGTCGGAGTTGGATACATTTCCGACATCCGGGATGGCGACGGGCTGCACCCCGTCCAGTCTCACGGCGTAGTGGGGGAACCGATGTCAGTGCGCAAGCGTGTCCAGATCGCCATCACGACGGCCTTGGTAGCGGTCCTGGCGACGAGCCTGGCGAGCATGGCGATCACGCCTGCCGCGCAGGCCGCGGGATCGTCGGCGGGGTCCAAGGCCGGGCGAGCAGCAGGCGCCACAGCAGGGGCGAGTGCCGGCAGGACGGCGGGAGCCAAGGTCGGTGGCGGGCTCGGTGCCGCTGCGGGAGAGAAGGCGGGCCGTGCGGCCGGCGCCGCGGCGGGTGCCAAGGCCGGTCAGAAGAAGACCGCCAAGGCGGCCACGAAGGCGGGCCGGGTGGCCGGTGCGAAGGCCGGTGCGAAGGCCGGCACCGCCGCCGGCAAGCGTGCCGCCCTGGCCGCTGGTCCCAATTGCGGCACCGGCAAGGTGCTCAAGCCCAACGGCGTTCCCTGGAAGTGCACCTTCTCCGACGACTTCGACGGAACGAGCCTGAACGCGAGCAAGTGGCGGGTGATGACCAGCGCCGACTTCAACTTCGGCAAGCGCAGCGACTGCTTCGAGAACTCGCCGGCGAACGTGTCGGTCGGCGGCGGTGTCCTGACCCTGACCGCACGCCGTGAGAAGGCATCGTTCAAGTGCCAGCGCGGCCGGAGCACCTTCAGGACGAGCTACACCGCGGGGATGGTCAGCACCTACGACAAGTACATCCAGGCCTACGGACGGTTCGAGTTCCGGGCAAAGTTCCCGTACTCCCCGGTCCGAGGGCTGCAGACGTCGGCGTGGCTGTGGCCCGACGGCGCCAACGGCTCGCAGTGGCCCGCGTCCGGCGAGATCGACGTCGCCGAGTGGTACAGCCAGTGGCCCGACCTGGTGATCCCGTACCTGCACTACGGATCCTCGGCGATCGCCGCAAGCCAGGCGACCAACAACAAGTGCTCGGTCGACAACGTCGCGGACTGGCACACCTACGTGCTCGAGTGGACGCCGAAGTCGATCACGATCAGCTACGACGGAACGGTCTGCCTGGTGAACACCAGCAACCCGGGCGCGCCGTTCAACAAGCCGTACATGATGGCGATGTTCAACGGATTCGGGCTCAAGCGCAACGCACCGACCGCCGCGACGCCGGGGACCAACCGGGCGCAGTTCGCCTGGGTCCGGGCCTGGTCCTGAGCGCCCAAAAAGCCGTATAAGGGACTTAGGTCCCTGATTCATTTGACCGAATGGCTATACATGATGCCTGATTTGAGGTAGTTTCGTCCTCAATCGAAGGTCTACGACCGGCTGCACCCGGCTCTGGTCCTTCTTCCTTGCTGAGTGGGAGAAACAGCATGACTATCCGCGTCCCTTTTCGCGCCCGTGTACTCGCGGTCGCGGTTGCCCTCCTCGTCCCGGCCGGGTTGCTGTCAGCGACACCGGCCGATGCCGCCAAGAAGGTCCCGGTGCCGGTCAGCCCGTGCGGCACGACCGTAGTGCTGAAGGCCGACGGCACACCCTGGACCTGCACGTTCGGTGACGACTTCACCAAGGGCCCGCTCGACTCGACCAAGTGGCTGCCCCAGGTCACCGCGACCAGCGGCTACACCTCGGGCGGCACCTGCTTCTTGAACACCGCCAACAACATCAGCGTCGCCGGCGGGATGCTCAAGCTCACCGCGCGCCGCGTCGGCCGGCCGTTCGTCTGCAAGACGCCGACGTCGCAGTTCAGCACCAACTACTCCTCGGGCATGGTCAGCACCTACACCAAGTTCACCCAGACCTACGGCCGCTTCGAGATCCGGGCCAAGTTCCCCGCCTCGCGCCTCCCGGGACTGCAGTCGTCGATCTGGATGTACCCCCAGGATCCCGGCAACCAGCCCTGGCCGTACGGCGGCGAGATCGACATCGCCGAGTGGTACAGCCAGTACGCGACCCGGGTGATCCCGTACCTGCACTACGGCACGTCCTACCTGGACCCGAACGCCACGAACACCAGCTGCATGGTCGCGGACGTCGGCGCCTGGCACACCTACGTGGTCGAGTGGAGCCCGAAGGTGATCAGCTTCATCTACGACGGCAACGTCTGCATGCAGAACACCGCAGTAGCGGGCCAGTACCCGTTCAACAAGGCCTACATGCTCGCGCTGACCCAGCTGATGGGCGTCGGCGACAACGCGCCGACCGCACGGACCGTGATGCCGGCGACCACCGACATCGACTACGTGCACGTCTGGTCGTGACTTCCAGCGGCGGGCGGGCTCACGCGACCAGCGTGGGCCCGCTCTCCCGGAGGCCGATCGGATCGGTGAGGGTCTCGTCCCAGGCCTGCGCGATCCGGTTGATCGCGTCGACCAGCACGTGCGCCGGTTGGGTGTAGGGGATCCTCAGGAACCGGTCGAGCCCGCCTTCGGGCGCGAAGCTCGGGCCCGGCGCGAGCAGCACGTCGCGCGCCGCAGCACGCGGGACCAGGTCCGAGGACCGGGCGACCGGCAGCTCGCACCACAGGTTCAGTCCGCCGCTCGGGCGTCTGACCGCCCACTGCGGCAGTCGTCCGGCGAGTGCGGTCAACGCGGCGTCGCGCGAGGTCCGCAGCTGGTCGCGGCGGTGCTCGAGGAGGCCGGCGTCGTTGCCGAGCAGGTCGGCGGCGACGAGCTGCTCGAGCAGGGGAGTGCCGAGGTCCAGGCTCAGCCGGGAACGGAACATCGCCTCGACCTGGTGCGCCGGGGAACGCACCCATCCGATCCGGAGGCCGCCCCAGAACGGCTTGCTCAGGGACCCGACGGTGATCGCGTCCGGGAAGTACGTCGCGAACGGCGCCGGCATCGTCTGGCCGTCGAGGGCGAGGTCGACGATCGACTCGTCGATGATCGGGGTCGTCCCCGAGCCGCGGAACGCTGCCGCGACCCGCTCGCGACCCTCGTCGGCGAGCAGGTGCCCGGTCGGGTTGTGGAAGTCGGGGATCAGGTAGCCGACCTCAGGCCGGACCTGGGTGATCGAGCTGACCAGGTCTCCGGCATCGGCGTCGTCCCGGCCGACGGGGCTGCTGAGCAACCTGCCGCCGCAGTGCCGCAGGGTCGCGATCGCGTTCGGGTACGTCGGGCTCTCGACGAGCGTGCGCGTTCCGCGTCGGACCAGCGCTCGTGCGACGATCGCGACCCCGGCCTGCGCGCCCGGCACGATCATCACCTGCTCCGGGGAGGTCCGCAGTCCGCGGGCCTCGAACCGGGCCGCGACGGCCTCGCGGAGCACCTGGAGCCCGGAGGGGTAGTAGCCGGTGCTCGCCAGGTACCCGGGCAGCTCGGCCACAGCACGTTCGTAGGCGCCGAGGATGCCGGGCCCGGGCACCGGGGCCGCGCAGGTCAGGTCGATCTTGCCCTCCGGCAGATCGCCGGGCGGCAGCAGGTGGTCGCTGCGCAGGCCGCGTGACGCCGGCAGGCTGGCGACGCTGCCCGAGCCCTGCCGGGAGACCAGGAAGCCGTGCTCGCGCAGCTCGGCGTACGCGCGGGTGACGGTGGTCCGGCTCACGTTGAGCGCGTCGGTCAGTTCGCGCTCGCTGGGCAGCCAGGTACCGACCGGCAGTCGACCATCGGTGATCAGGACCCGAAGCCCCTCGGCCAGCCCCCGGTACGCCGGTTCTCGGCTGTAGTCGCCGACCAGCGCCGCGATCCGCGAGGCAGCGACGGTCCGGGTGCTCATGCAGACCAGTGAAACACGATTGGCTATTTGAGACCAGACCAATTCCGGGCACGCTGGGGGTATGCCAGCAGCCGTGAGCCATCGCCCGGGCACGAGCCGGGCGCTCGCACGCCTGGGACCGGTCGAGCAGCTGCGGGCCGGGCGCCTGCCCCGTCGGCTGAGCCAGCTCGCCGTCGGGCTGGTGCTCTACGGCATGACGCTCGCCCTGATCATCCGCGCCGACCTCGGCAACGCCCCGTGGGACGTGCTCCACCAGGGCCTGGCCCGGCACCTGCCGATCAGCATCGGTACGGCGGTGATCGCGATGAGCCTGCTGGTGCTGCTGCTGTGGATCCCGCTCAAGGAGCTCCCCGGGTTCGGCACGATCGCGAACTCGTTCGTCGTCGGCATCGCCGCCGACGTGTTCCTCGGCCTGTTCGGTACGCCGGACTCGATGGCTGCGCGGGTCGCGATGATGCTTGCCGGGGTCGTGCTCAACGGCGTGGCCACCGCGCTCTACATCGGGTCCCAGTTCGGGCCGGGGCCGCGGGACGGCCTGATGACCGGCCTGCACCGGCGTACCGGGGTCTCGATCCGTGCGGTCCGTACTGCTCTCGAGGTGTCCGTGGTCGGCGCCGGCTTCCTGCTGGGAGGCGTCGTCGGCATCGGCACGCTGATCTACACGCTCGCCATCGGCCCGATGGTCGAGCTGATGCTGCCCTGGGCGATCGTCGAGCTCGGGCCCCGGGCGGAGAGCGTCAGTTCCGGGTGGCGATCAGCGCGGAAGCATCCGGCGCGACCATCACCTCGACCGCGGTGAACCGCTCGTCGGTCAGCCATCGCTCACGCAGCACGTCGACGCGTCCCTGAGTGATCGGCGGCCACATCTCGCACGGCGTGAAGTCGTCCATCACCACGATGCCGCCGGGCTCCACCAGGTCGGCGATCATGTCCACGGACGCGTCCGCGGGCGAGGACGGGTCCAGGAACAGCAGCGAGTACGGGCCCTTGTTGCGCAGGGTCGACCAGTCCGCGGCGAGGACCTCGACCTGGGCGTCGTCGGTGAAGATATCCTGGGCGGCGACCGCGAGCTTCTCGTCGAGCTCGGCCGAGAGGATCATCGCGCCGGCGCGGGCACCCGAGCGCAACCAGGCTGTCCCGACGCCGCAGCCGGTCCCGAACTCGGCCATCGTGCCGTTCCGGGTCGCGGCGAGCGCCGCCAGCAGCCTGCCGGTCTCGTTGCGGCAGAACGACACGTATCCCGCTCGACGTGAGACGTCGAAGGCCCGCGCGACGATCGGCGGTACGTCGGGGGGAGCGCTCATCCACCGAGTGTTTCAAACAAGACGAACGGTTCCACATATCGAGGAGAAGTCTCGGATCGTGGGATGCCTGACCGAAAAGGGATGCAGACCGGGTTAACGGGCCTTAACCTGAATTCACCATGCGGACGTTCCTCGTAGTAATTCGCCGCCGTGGCGGGGCCTAACTCGTAGGCCACCTCGCCGCGGAGTTCGGCGTACCCGCCCTCAGGGCCTGCGAGATCAACCACTCCGCGACGAATCGAGCAGGACCATGTACGAGATGTACCCCGAATGGGGCCCCGCGAAGCACGACCCCGACAGCCCGTCCTCGCAGCTCGCCGTCCAGGCAGCTCTTGACCTGCGAGACAACGGCGGCGAGCGCCCGGACGACAACTAACATCGCCCGCATGCCATCCGACGCCCCGCAGTCACTGAAGCTCGCCGTCATTCCCGGAGACGGGATCGGTGCCGAGGTCACCGCCGAAGCACTCAAGGTGCTCGAGCAGGTGACCCCGTCGAACGTGAAGTTCGAGCCGACCCGGTACGACCTGGGCGCCGAGCGCTACCTGGCGACCGGTGAGGTGCTGCCCGACTCGGTGCTTGCCGAGATCCGCCAGCACGACGTGATCCTGCTCGGTGCGGTCGGTGGCAAGCCGAACGACCCGAACCTGCCTCCGGGCATCCTGGAGCGCGGGCTGCTGCTGCGGCTGCGCTTCGAGCTCGACCACTACGTGAACCTGCGGCCGTCGCGGATCTTCCCGGGATCGGTCTCGCCGCTCGCCCCGCACATCCTGGACAAGGGCGAGGTCGATTTCGTCGTGGTGCGCGAAGGGACCGAGGGGCCGTACACCGGCAACGGCGGCGCGCTCCGGGTCGGTACGCCGCACGAGGTCGCCACCGAGGTCTCGGTCAACACCGCCTTCGGTGTCGAGCGCGTCGTCCGCGATGCGTTCGCGCGTGCTCAGCGCCGTCCGCGCCAGAAGCTCACCCTGGTCCACAAGACCAACGTGCTGGTCAACGCCGGCTCGGTGTGGTGGCGGCTGTTCCAGGAGGTGGCCGCGGAGTACCCCGAGGTCACCACCGACTACATGCACATCGATGCGGCGATGATCTTCATGTCCACCGACCCGGCCCGCTTCGACGTGATCGTGACCGACAACCTCTTCGGCGACATCATCACCGACCTGGCGGCCGCGGTCACCGGCGGAATCGGTCTGGCGGCGAGCGGCAACATCAACCCGGACCGCACCGCGCCGTCGATGTTCGAGCCGGTGCACGGCTCGGCCCCCGACATCGCCGGGCAGCAGAAGGCCGACCCGACCGCAGCGATCCTCTCGATCTCGCTGATGCTCGACCACCTCGGCCTCACCGACGCAGCCCAGGCGGTCGAGGCCGCAGTCATCGCCGACCTGGCCGAGCGTGAGCCCGGCGCGACCCTGAGCACCCCCGAGATCGGCGATCGCATCACCGCTCGAGTAGCCGGCTAGCCCTCACGGCGGTCGAGGAGGTTGCACAGCACCTCTCTCGAGACCCGAGTGGTGGGCCGGTGAACGACTATTAACCACTCGACCCAGAGAGATAATGTGCCCCTATGACTTTGGACATCTCGATCGTCCCCTCGGCCACCCCCCGTACGGCGGCCCAGGTCGCGGAGATCCTTGCCGACCCCGGCTTCGGGACGTACTTCACCGACCACATGTTCACCGTGGAGTGGACCCCCGACCAGGGCTGGCACGACGCCCGGATCACGGCCTACGGCCCGCTCACGCTCGACCCGGCGACCGCAGTGCTGCACTACGCCCAGGAGACCTTCGAGGGCATGAAGGCCTACCGGCACGCCGACGACTCGATCTGGACGTTCCGGCCCGAGCAGAACGCGGCCCGGATGAAGCGCTCCTCGCACCGGCTCGCGCTACCCGTCCTCGACCCCGAGGACTTCGTGCAGGCGGTCGACGCGCTGGTCGAGGTCGACCAGCGCTGGGTTCCCGAAGCCGGCTCCGAGAAGAGCCTGTACCTGCGGCCGTTCATGATCGCCACCGAGGCATTCCTCGGGGTCCGGTCCTCGCAGCACGTCACCTTCATGGTGATCGCGTCCCCTGCCGGTGCCTACTTCAAGGGCGGCGTGAAGCCGCTGACCCTGTGGCTCACCGAGGAGTACACCCGGGCCGGCCGCGGCGGCATGGGCGCGGCCAAGACGGGCGGGAACTACGCCAGCTCGCTGGTCGCCCAGCAGGAGGCGATCGGGAAGGGCTGCGACCAGGTCGTCTTCCTCGACGGCGCCGAGGGCACCTACGTCGAGGAGCTCGGCGGGATGAACATGTACTTCGTCTTCGCCGACGGGCACATCGTCACGCCCGAGATCGGCACCATCCTCGAAGGAATCACCCGCTCAGCGATCATCGAGCTCGCCCGGAAGTCCGGCCGTACGGTCGAGGAGCGGAAATTCTCGATCGACGAGTGGCGCGACGGCGTTGCGTCCGGGGAGATCACCGAGGTCTTCGCGTGCGGCACTGCCGCCGTGGTGACGCCGGTCGGCACCCTGAAGTGGAACGGCGGCGAGGTCCAGGGGTCGACCGAGGCCGGCGACTTCACCCAGGAGATCCGTCAGGCGCTGGTCGACATCCAGTACGGCCGCGCGGCCGACGAGTTCGGCTGGATGCACCAGGTCACCAAGGCGGAGTAGGTCAGGCGTTCCAGGCGGCGGCGACCGCCTCGGCTGCGAGTGCGCCCTGACGCAGGCCGGTGACTGCTGAGGCCGGGCGCATCTCCGGGTCCAGGGAGTTGTCGCCCATGATCACCTCGGCCTCGGCATCGGGTGCGACGACGATGCTCGCGGAGGCTCCGGTGCGTTCGAGCTGGACGCTGATCGCGTGCTCCCGGGACATCGCCCGGGTCAGCGGTGCCAGGACCACGATCCGCTCGGCGCCGGTGGCGAGGTCGGCGTTGGCGGGGGAGCGGACGCCGCCGTCGATGTAGGTCGTCGACCCGATGACGACCGGTGGCCAGACCAACGGCACCGCGCAGCTGGCGGTGACCGCGTCGAGCAGCGACACCCCCGAGCTCCGGTCGAAGACGACGAGCTCGCCGGTGCCGATGTCGATCGCGGTGATCCGCAGGTCGGCCGCGGGCCACTCGGGCTCGCCGATCCGGGACCGCATCACGTCGCGACGGGCGTCGGCCGACTCGGGGTGCGCCTTGAGCGCCGCCTTGCCCACCTTGCGCAGCTTCGCGGCCGGCTCGCCCCGGCGCGCCAGCATGATGCCGAGACGGATCATCGTCGTGCGTCCGATCGCCGGGGTGAGCTCGCCGGTCGCGGGCAGAGTCTGCTCGTCGTACGCGACGTCGATCGGGCCGAGGCGGAGCCTGGTGCCGACCACGGATCCTGCCGACGTACCGATCACGACGTCCGCGTCGCTCAGGTCGACGCCGGCGCGCCGCAGGCCCTCCAGGACGCCGAGCTCCCAGGCCACTCCGGTGACTCCGCCGCCGCCGAGCACCAGTGTCCGGGTCATGGATCCGCCTGTCTCTGGTCCGACATCGTGTGGCACACTCGGAACGTGCACGCAGCAACCATCATTATCGTCTAGCGCGTCGGAGACCTTCCGCCGCGCCAACCTCTCGTTCCCACGGGAGGTTTTTTCTTGTTCAAAACCACCGAGCACGACCAGCCAGAAGCTGAAAGGTTCGACCCGATGAGCGCCACCGACGCCTTCCACGTCTACGACACGACCCTGCGCGACGGCGCCCAGCAGGAGGGTCTGAACCTGTCGGTCGCCGACAAGCTCGCGATCGCCCGGCACATCGACGGGCTCGGCGTCGGGTTCATCGAGGGCGGCTGGCCGGGAGCCAACCCGAAGGACACCGAGTTCTTCGCCAAGGCGCGCACCGAGCTGACCCTGGCGAACGCGAAGCTCGCGGCGTTCGGTGCCACCCGGCGTGCCGGGATGAAGGCTGCCGACGATCCGCTGATCGCTGCGCTGCGCGACTCGGGCGCCTCGGTGGTCACCCTGGTCGCGAAGTCGCACGACCGGCACGTCGAGCTCGCGCTGCGCACCACGCTCGAGGAGAATCTGGCGATGGTCCGGGACACTGTGTCGCACCTGACGGCCGAGGGCCAGCGGGTCTTCCTGGACGCCGAGCACTTCTTCAACGGCTACCGGGCCAACCGGGACTACGCGCTCGAGGTGCTGCGCACCGCGTTCGAGGCCGGCGCCGAGGTCGCGGCCCTGTGTGACACCAACGGCGGCATGCTCCCGAACTGGGTCGGCGACGTCGTGCTGGACGTGCTGGCCGCCACCGACGGCCGGATCGGCATCCACGCGCACAACGACACCGGCTGCGCGGTGGCCAACAGCCTCGCCGCCGTGGACGCGGGCGCGACCCACGTCCAGGGCTGCATCAACGGGTACGGTGAGCGCACCGGCAACGCCGACCTGATCAACGTGGTCGCGAACCTGGAGCTGAAGCTCGACAAGCAGGTGCTGCCCGCCGGCCTGCTGCGCGAGGCCACCCGGATCGCGCACGCGGTCGCCGAGGTCACGAACGTGCCGCCGTCCTCACGGCAGCCGTACGTCGGAGTCTCGGCCTTCGCGCACAAGGCGGGCCTGCACGCGAGCGCCATCAAGGTCGACCCGAACCTGTACCAGCACATGGAGCCCGAGGGCGTCGGCAACGACATGAGGCTGCTGGTCTCGGACATGGCCGGCCGGGCCTCGATCGAGCTCAAGGGGCGCGAGCTCGGCTTCGAGCTGAGCAAGGAGGAGATCGTCGCCATCACCGCGCGCGTCAAGGAGATGGAGCTGCGCGGCTACACCTTCGACGCCGCGGATGCCTCGTTCGAGCTGCTCCTGGCCGAGGTCGTCGAAGGCGAGCGGCCGTCGTACTTCCAGGTCGAGTCCTGGCGCGCGGTGACCGATTCGAGCACCGAGGGCGAAGCCGGGTCCGAGGCGAGCGTGCAGCTGGTCGCCGGTGGCGAGAACCTGGTGGTGACCGGTGCGGGGAACGGTCCGGTCAACGCGCTGGACCACGCCCTGCGCCAGGCGATCGAGAAGCTCTACCCCGAGGTCGTGAAGCTCGAGCTGATCGACTACAAGGTCCGGATCGTCGACCAGGGCCACGGCACCGACGCGATCACCCGGGTCCTGATCGAGACCACCGACGGCGCGTCGTCGTGGGTCACGGTCGGAGTCGGGCACAACGTGATCGAGGCGTCCTGGGAGGCCCTGATCGACGGGCTCACCTTCGGTCTGCGCCGGCACAAGGCCTGACCTTCGCCGCCGCTGTAGCGTCGTACCGGTGAGCGAGCTCCACGACCTGACCGCCCTCGAGCAGGGCGCCGCGATCAAGGCCGGCGAGACCTCCTCGGTCGAGCTGGTCGAGCACTACCTCGAACGCGCCGTGCGGCTCAACGAGTCGCTGGGTGCGTTCGTCACCTTCACCGCTGACCAGGCGCGTGACCAGGCACGGACCACAGGTTCCGCCGGTCCGTTGGCCGGCGTACCGACAGCGATCAAGGACCTGAACGCGACCGCCGGCGTCCGGACGATGTACGGCTCGGTCCTGCTCGCCGACAACGTGCCCGCGGTCAGCGACGACCTGGTGCTGCGGATCGAGGCAGCCGGGCTGATCAGCCTGGGGAAGACCAACACCCCTGAGTTCGGCTCACCCTGCTACACCGAGTCCGCGGTCGCCCCGCCGGCGGTGACGCCGTGGGATCCGGCCCGGATGGCCGGTGGGTCCTCCGGCGGGGCGGCGGCCGCTGTTGCCGGCGGCCTGACGGCACTCGCGCAAGGATCGGACGGGGGCGGGTCGATCAGGATCCCGGCGAGCTGCTGCGGGATCGTCGGCCTCAAGCCGACCCGGGGCCGGATCTCCGGCGCCCCGATGTACGGCGAGATCACCGGGCTGGCCACTGCGGGGCCGCTGGCGCGGACGGTTCGCGACGCTGCGGCGTTCCTCGACGTGATGGCCGGTCGTGCGGTCGGGGACCCGTTCTGGGCGCCCGAGGCAGCACACCCCTTCCTGGCTTCCTGCGACGTCGAACCCGGGCGGCTCCGGATCGCACGGTTCGTCGTACCGGTGATCGCCGAGACCGAGGTCGATCCCGAGTGTGTCGCCGCCTGGGACGACGCCAGCCGGCTCCTGGAATCGCTGGGGCACGTGGTCGTGGACATCGAGCCGCCGATGCCTCGCGACGCCGTACCCGTCTTCGAGACCTGCTGGGCGGTCCTGACGGCGCTGTCCACGGCCAACCTGGACGCCGACAGCCGGGCTCGGCTGCGGCCGCTCACCCGTTGGCTGGGCGCGCTGGGCGAGCAGGTGAGCGGCCCAGCCTTCGGGCTCGCGCTCGGCGAGCTCCGCAGGATCGCGGCAGCCACGTTGTCAGCGCTCGCGCCGTACGACGCCGTCCTCACGCCGACCCTCGCTGCGCCACCACTGCCCGTCGGTGCGCTGCGCAACGACGACGACCCGGCGGCCGACTTCGAGGCCCAGAAGCGGTTCACCCCGTGGACCTCGATGTGGAACGTCACCGGCAGCCCGGCCATCTCGCTGCCGCTGCGCCAGACGTCTGAGGGTCTGCCAGTCGGGGTCATGCTCGCGGCGGCTCCGGGGCGCGAGGACCTGTTGCTCGGCCTGGCAGCCCAGATCGAGTCGGCGGCCCCCTGGATCGATCGGCACCCACCCTGCTGGTGAGGGTTGCTCGCAGCCGTTCAGAAGCAGAAACCACCCTGCCAGTGCCGCGAGTCACGGCTCAGCAGCGAGCAGAGCAGCTTCACCAGGGACGCCGCCACACCCAGGCGGATTGGCCTGTGGAAACTGCTTTGCCATTCAACTCCAGATCTGAAACGATCTCGTTTCACAAATTGCGTTCGTCCGGGACGAAACGTCCGCGATGACTGCCGGAATCCTT
>JAOPXD010000190.1 GCA_025965315.1 Marmoricola sp. | reverse complement strand
GCCGATGTGGGGAAGCGGACGGGCCTGCGGTAAAGTTCCTCTTCGGTACGAACGGGCTGTAGCGCAGCTTGGTAGCGCACCTGACTGGGGGTCAGGGGGTCGCAGGTTCAAATCCTGTCAGCCCGACCGATCAGGCCTGGGAATCCAAGGATTCCCAGGCCTGAAAGCGTTAAAGATTTGAACCACTCGCCACAAACTCGCCATTTACTCCGTCTGAGACGACGCTCAGCGGCCATTCGCGGCACCGGGCATGGAGCGTCCGCGGATACCTCTGACCGTCTCGGATCCGCCTGCTCACCTAGTGGGTATGAGCACCGAAGCGATCACCACGAGCGGTCTGGAACCGCTGATGAGCATCGACGACCTCGCCGCCTACCTCGGTGTGCCGGTCACCACGATCTACGACTGGCGGGTATCGGGCAAAGGGCCCTGCGCCATCCGGGTAGGTCGGCATCTGAAGTTCGCTGTCAGCGACGTTCGCGACTGGGTCGAGCGCCAACGCGAGCTCACGCCAGGACATGTCCAGAACGATCGGTAGCCGACCGTGAGTAGGCCACGCACGCCCGTGGGGACGTTCGGTGAGATCGACTTCAGGACCAACCCCGGCGGGCGGGTGCGGGCGCGTGTGCGTTTTCGCGACGACGACGGCCAGCTGCGCTCAGTCGAGGCCACCGGCCCGACGCACAAGGCTGCCGAACGCCAGCTCAAGGCCAAGCTCGCGGGCCGCGGCACCTACTCGGCCGGGATGGGCGAGTTGTCTGCCGACACCCCCTTCCCGACGTTGGTGGAGGTCTGGCTGGAGGATCTCGACCTGGAGGACCGGATCGCGGTCAGCACGCGTGAACTGTATGAGCGGGACATGCGTACGTTGGTGATGCCGGCATTCGAGCACTTCACGCTGCGGGAGATCTCCATCAGCAAGATTGACCGGTTCCTTAAGGGACAGGCGAAGGTCAGCTACAGCCGGGCCAAGCACGCGAAAGTCGTCCTCAACCTCGCGCTGGGGCTCGCGTTGCGCTATGAGGCCATTGCGCGCAACCCTGTGTTGGGGACGGCTCGTTTACGGCGTCCGCCGTCCAAGGTGATGGCTTTGACGATCACCCAGGTTGAAGCCATCCGGCACGCCGTCGGGACGTGGCGACGCGGGGAAGGGCTGTCAGGTCCGAAGCCCGATGGCCAGCTGGAGGCGATCATCGAGGTGATGCTGGGGACCTCGGCGCGAATTGGTGAGGTGTTGGCGATCCGCAAGTGCGATGTTGACGTCACCTGCATGCCGGCGACCGTACGAATCAGCGGAACGGTGATCTCGCCGAAGGGGAAACCGACGTTCCGTCAGGACCACCCGAAGACGTCCGCGTCGCGACGCACGATCTCGGTGCCGACGTTCACCGCCGAGGTGCTGAGACAGCGGCTGGTTGCGGTCTCGCGCGAAGAGCCCGAGCACCTCGTGTTCTTCAGCCGTAACCACACGCCGCTGACGACCAACAACGTCCGACGACGGCTGCGGGCGATCCTCGATGAGGCTGGTATCGGCGGGGTCACCCCGCACTCGTTCCGGCGCACCGTCGCGACGGTCCTAGATCGGGCCGGGGGAGCCGAGCTTGCGGCAGAGATGCTGGGGCACACCTCATCGGACATCACGCGGCAGCACTACATCGAACCTGACGAGATCGTGAATCCGGTGACGGCCGAGATCTTGCAGTCGCTTGCCCCCCTCAAACCGGAGGACAACCACTGACCGAGCGCGGCCCGGGGCTGCGCACGTCGGTCGACTCGATCACCGGTGCCGACACAAGGTGAAGCCGTGGTCCACAGAAACCTGTGGAGTTGAATTTGATGTTGTTTCGCCTTGCACGACGTCAGGCATTCCTGGCTGCGCCGGCATGGGCGAACTACCGCGCGATCCACGTTGGCGGCTACCCCAAGGTTGCCTGGCAGGACGGTGCCACGGGAAGGTGGACGATCAGTTGAGGTGCTTACGCAACTCGTGACGCTGAGCGACCACATGGCTGGCGACATCGCGCAGGCGGGTGTTGCCGTCCATCGACAATCGCCGCATGTACTGGAACGCACCCTCGGAGTCGAGATCGTAGATCGCCATGAGGATGCCCTGTGCCTGTCCGATGAGGACGCGTGACTCCAGAGCGGTCTGCAGGTCGTCCACCGTCTGCGACGCTCCGATCGCCGCCGACGCATGGGCACCGAGGTACTCCATCACCTCAATGTCGGCGGAGGTGAAGTTGTCGAGCTCAGTTGAGTATGCGTTGAGAGATCCGTACTTGCGGTCGCGAACCTCGAGTCTGACGCTGATGACACTGCGATAACCCAGTCCGGAAACGCTGGGCCCCCAGGAGGGCCAGCGTGGGTCATTGGGCGCGTCGCCGGTCGCACAAGTGGTCTTCTCACTACGGATCGCGTCTAGACAGGGACCTTCGTCGAGGTCCACCTGAAGCATGTGAGCCTTGTCGACGTTGTCGGAGGTGCCCACAGCGGTGTACACCTTGCCGCGGGCTTTGGCCAGCATGATCCCTGAGTCACTCGCGTCGACCGCGATGCGCGTGTACTGCGCGATCCGCTCGAACACTTCATCAGGAGTCAGGGAATGGACCTCCAGCGCCATCGATGACAGCAAACGAGGAATATCCATGGTGCTCCTTGGCGCGCGAGCCATGAGGTTCACGGGTGGGGCGTCGGCTTCAGTTTGTCACACCGCCGAGGGGGGCCTGTTCGAATCACCTTTGGGGGGCCGGCCACTCGCGCTGGCAGCGCTGGCTGGGTTCGGAGTCTGAGGAACCGCTTCAGTTGTGCATCGCGCCTATTGGGGCGACAGTCCCGGGTGGCAGTAGGACTGAGTTCATAGCTGGACGAACTAGGGCTTCTGGGTTTCCTGTCGTGCCTGTTCCTCGAGCAGCGCCAGCGCCTGCTCGCCGGCTTGGCCTTCCTGGGCCAGACCGGTGCGAAAGTTCTCGAGCTTCAGCTCACCAGCTGGGAAGGGCGGCAGCAGCGGGACGTCGCGGTCCACGATCGCCTCGATCACGACCGGACGATCGGACGAGAGTGCCTCGTCCCACGCCGGACCAACCTCATCGCTCGATTCCACACGGATCCCACGAAGTCCGAGCAGGTCGGCGTACCCGGCGTAGGGAAAGTCGGGCACGTCCTGGCTGTCCTCGAACCGAGGTTCTGCCTCCATCTCGCGCTGTTCCCAGGAGACCTCGGCGAGGTCGTTGTTGTGCAGCACCAGGACGACGAAGCGTGGGTCCGCCCAGTCCTGCCACAGCCGCGACACCGTGATGAGCTCGTTGATGCCGTTCATCTGCATGGCTCCGTCCCCGACCAGCGCCACCAAGGGCCGATCGGGAGCGGCGAGCTTGGCGGCCAGGCCGTACGGAAGGCCCGAGCCCATGCTGGCCAGGGTCGACGAGAGGTGCGCAGGGACGCCGGGTGGTAGACGCAGGTGCCGCGCGTACCAGTACGTCACGGAGCCCACGTCGACGCTGACCTGGGCGTCGGCGGGCAGTCGTGACGTCAGCTCACCGACCACGAACTCCGGGCTGAGCTGCGGTGTGGCCATGTCGCGGCGCTGCTGCGCGAGCGCGTGCCACGACGTCACGTGCTCCTGCGTCTGTCGTCGCCACGACAGGTCGGAGCGCTCGTCGAGCAGTGGGAGCAAGAGCTCGAGCGTCTCCGCGGCGTCGCCGGTCAGCCCGACCTCGATCGGATACCGATTGCCCAGGTGCCGTCCGTCCAGGTCGATCTGTACCGCCCGTGCCTGGCCCGGTGCGGGGTAGAACTCCGACCACGGGTCGTTGCTGCCGATGATCAACAGG
Organism: Marmoricola sp.; assembly: GCA_025965315.1. Classification (GTDB taxonomy): domain Bacteria; phylum Actinomycetota; class Actinomycetes; order Propionibacteriales; family Nocardioidaceae; genus Marmoricola. The sequence continues at coordinate 24,782 of JAOPXD010000190.1, read as the reverse complement.
GTGTCGCACTGATCCATCAGCCACGCCGAGGCGCTGGTCCCTAGATGCCCCATCACACCGCAGCTGTAGGGCAGGGACTCGTCCCACCACGGCTTGCCGAGCAGGCTCGTCGTCACCCCGGCCCCGAGCCGGTCTGCGACCTCCTGGGACCACGCGCCCGCGTCTCTCGCGCCCTGACCGACCAGTACCGCCACGCGCTGGCCGGCGTTCAGTACCTCGGCTGCCTCGCGCAGGTCGTCGTCCCGCGGGATCACGCGCGGCTTGCGCCACTGCGGCACCGTCACCATCACCCCGTGCTCGTGCGGGAGCTCGTCGGGCATCGGCTCCTTCTGGACGTCGTGCGGCAGGATCACGACACACGGCGACCGGGTGGCCAGAGCGGTACGGAATGCCCGGTCGATCACCATCGGCGCTTGCTGTGGCGACAACACCATCTGCACGAACTGCGCAGCAACGTCCTTGAAGAGAGTGGGCAGGTCGATCTCCTGCTGGTACTCCGAGCCCAGTGCCGTCGTTTCCTGCTGTCCGACCAGGGCGACCATCGGCATGTGGTCGAGCTTGGCGTCGTACAACCCGTTGAGCAGGTGGACGGCGCCCGGCCCCTGGGTGCTGGTGACGACGCCGATCTCGCCGGTGTACTTGGCATGTCCCACAGCCATCAGCGCTGCGTTCTCCTCGTGTCGCGCCTGCACCAGCTGCGGGTCTCCACCCGCGCGGCGTAGCGCGCCCATGAACGCGTTGATGCCGTCACCCGAGTAGCCGAACAGACGGTGCACGCCCCAGGCGCGGAGCCGTTCGACCACCAGGTCGGCGACCAGTCGCTCGGTCACGACAACACGGGCGCAGCTGGGTCGAGGATGACCTTGGTCCATCCGGGTTCGCGCCGGTCGAACGTCTCGTACGCGTCGATGGCCGACGTCATTGCTTCGTCCTGCGTCAGCACCGTCGATGGATCGATGGCCCCGGTGCGCACCAGATCGATCAGGTGAGGGATGTAGCGGCGGTGGTTGCAGTTGCCCATGTGGACTGTGAGGTTCTTGTTCATTGCCGCGCCGAGCGGGTAGCTGGTCATCTGCGGCGGGTAGACACCAATGATGCCGATCGTGCCGGCTTTGGCCACCGCCTCGACCGCCCATTGCGCAGCCTGGCTGGGCGAGTCGCCCGGCACCCAGGTGTCCCCGTCAGGGTTCTGCTCGGGCGCGACCTGCGACCGCTCCTGGTCGAACGCGTCGGACTGTTCCTCAGCGCTTTCGGCAGCGGGACCGCGCTTGGGGCGCTGCGCGTCGACACCGACGGCATCGACGACGCGGTCGACACCTGTGCCACCGGTCAACGACTTGACGACCTCGACCGGGTCCTCGGCGTTGAAGTTGATGATCTCGGCGCCACGGCTTCGCGCCTGCTCGAGGCGGCTCTCGACGCCGTCGACGCACAGGACCCGTCCCGCACCCTGCTGAAATGCGCTCGTGATCGCGAAGAGGCCGACGGGCCCGGCGCCAAGGACGAGAACCGTGTCGCCAGTACCGACCTGGGCGAGGCGGCAGCCGAACCACGCGGTGGGGTAGATGTCGGACAGCATGATGGCTTGGTTGTCAGTGATCTCGTCCGGCAGCCACACCGGCCCCACGTTCGCGAACGGCACCCGCGCGAACTCGGCCTGCAATCCGTCGATTGGTCCGGTTGACTGCGGCCCGCCGAAGAAGCACGTGCCGGCGTCGCTGCCGTTGGGATTCGCGTTGTCGCACTGGGCGAAGTAGCCGGCGCGACAGTACGAGCAGTAGCCGCAGCCCACCGTCGACGGCACCACGACCCGGTCACCTGGACGTAAGTTGCGCACATCCTTACCCACCTCGTGCACGACACCAACAGCCTCATGGCCCAAGATCGTGCCCTCCACCATTCCGAACATCGTGCCCCGCACGAAGTGCAGGTCCGTCCCGCAGATCGCGCTAGTCGTGATCTCGATGATCGCGTCCGTCGAGTCCTTGATGGACGGATCGGGAACGTTGTCGACCCGGATGTCGCCCACGCCGTGCCAGACCACTGCCTTCATCGCTACTCCTTCATCGGTTCATTGATCGTCGGGGCTCGACGACGCGTCCCCACTTGGCTCCCTGACGCTTTGTCAGGACGGGTAGCAGTTGGTAGCGAGAAGCCGAGCCAGGTGCACCGAGTTGGCGGCCGCTGCCTTCATCGCACTCGCGACTGCTTCTGGGGTTTGGTCGAGATCGAGGTAGTCGACCGTCTGCATCGCCTCGCCATTCCAGTACGTGCCGCCCTGAGCCGCGATCGTGTACCCGACATCATTGAGCCCTTGATACAGGTCAGCAGTGATCTTGTGAGCTCCGTCCTCGTTGCCGACAACACCCACGACGGCGACCTTCCCGTACAGGATCGGCTCACCGTTCGCCTGTGTCTGGGACAACTCAGCGTCGAGTCGTTCCAGAACTCGCTGCGCAACGCTCGACATGTGTCCCATCCACGTCGGCGACACGAAGACCAAAATGTCAGCCGCGAGCACCTGCTCGCGGATGGCCGGCCAGTCGTCGCCCTCACCCATATCGGTTTCGACACCGGGAGCAACCTGGTGATCGACCACCCTGATGACCGTTCCGGGCACATCATGCTCGCCGAAAGCATCAAGGTACTGGTGACACATCAAATCGCCGCTGGACGGACCAGGGCTCGGTTTGAGCGTGCAATTCAGGGCAAGTGCAGTCAGTGTCGCCATGGTGAACCGGGTACCCGACTGTCCAACAACGCAAACCTTCGCTCCAGGGACGTCGACGCAGCACCGCAGCGCCTCGATGCCTATTCGCTTACGGCACCTACCAGCGGGTACGACAAGAGCCTGGCGGATGGTCGACTCATCTCGCCGGGGCAACTCCAGGAAGCCACCGTGACAAGGAGCCACGCATGACCAGCGTCCCGAATGACCCAGTATCAACTCCGCCCAAGGACACGCCGAGCACAGACCCCAGCGCGCCGGAGCCGGCAGAGGAGGGGGACGACTCTCAGTCCGACCGGACTGAAAAGGACCTGCGTCAAGGTCGGGAGGCAGCTCTCGAGACGGAAATTCCGTCGGAACGTTATGGCATGACTCACCCCCAGCCGATGAACCCCGATGAAGATCCGACCACGTCAGACTTTCCAGAGGTTCCGCCGGATCCGAGCGACCACGAGCCGCAAGTCCCTGACAGAGATTGACCTCTCTCCGCAGCAGACCGATGGGCGCCGCCCCGCTTTGTACCAAATGCCGACAATGCGGACACGCGACCGCCACATGGGGCGATTTTCCGCGTGTTCCTGCCAGTCATGGTCGCTGCGCCACACACGGCGTACCGGTCCCCATTGTGGGTACGGGACCGGGTGCACTACTACTGACGCTGGACCAGACATCTCCTGCCCCTCCGCGCAACTCGCTCGCCTGACGAAAGGTTGCCACAATGCCCGCTAAGAAGAACTCCAGCTTGAAGAAGCCTGAGATGTATGAAGATCTCCGAGACGAAGGTGCCTCTAAAGAGAAGGCTGCCAGAATTTCGAACGCCGCCGCGCAGAAAGGACGCTCCGAAGCCTCGGTCGCGGCCAGGGGCGGAAAATCTGGGTCGTACGAGGACTGGACTGTGCCCGAGCTGCGCAAGCGCGCGAAGGAACTTGGACTTACCAACTACTCGGACAAAACAAAACCTGCACTCGTGCGTGCTCTGCGAGACCATTGAGCAAACCCAGGAAACGACCAGCATTTGCTCGTTCGAAACTGCCTCGAGCAGCCGGTTGGAGCGGCCGGTGCCGGTCTGCCGCAGGGTCATCGATGACGGCGGGTGCTGCTGCTTTCAGGCGTTGCGACCCAGGCGATCTGCCGGTTGGCTTTCACGTGCTATTCCAATCGCGATCCGGAATCTCAGATGCTGCGATGTTGAATCCGCGTAGTGCCAAAGCGAGTCGTTCGCGGTCCTCGAGCCTCATCGCTGAGACCAAGGACTGGAGCTCTATGCGGCGTGTGGCCGACACCTGATCGATGACGAGACGACCGTGTGCTGTCAGCGACACAAGCACTGTGCGGCCGTCGTTCTCGGTTTTGCTCCGTTCGATGAGCCCCTTTCGCTCGAGTCGGTCGCAGTGTCGCGTGGCGTTGGAACTGTTGATGTTCAACTCTGCGGCGAGAGCGCCGATGAACTGGGCCCCCCGTGCCGCGAGCAGCACCAGCACTCGGTGCTGCAGGACCGTGACCTTGGGTCGGGCTGTGTCAACAGTTCTGAGCGCCACAGCCACGAACGCTCGACTGGCGGTCAGCAGCTCTTCGACGACCAACTCATCTTTCACTTGCGCTCGCTTTCGGTTGACAAGAAGAATGTGTGCCTATAGGCAGATAAGCATGGGATTGGCTCGGGAACAACCGGTTCGCACAAGTGCCTCCACGCCGATACTCGGACGCATTCAGAGGTTCACGGAAGGAACTGACGGATGCCGTCGTGGTCAGGAACGACAGCGCGGCTAGTTGTCAGTGCCGTCCTAGAGGCCGACTCTGGCTCCGACGTTTCTCGTTCGTCACTTCTTCTGGGAATGGGTCCAAGTCATCACCATGAAGTAAGGACCGCGCTGACGGACTCTTTCATCCACATCTGAATGAGCCGACGGCGCTGAGCTTGAAGTCCATTTGACGGGAGACATCCGATGAACGATCGCATCGCGGACATCTGGGGAGAGCGCACGCCGCACTCCAAGGGCACAGTGTGGCCGGCTCGTGTTGACCTTCGCCTCGACGACGGCGTCAACGAGGCGGACGTCGACCGGTGGGTGCAGTCGGCGTGCGTGCTGTGCTCCAACGGGTGTGGCTGCGACATCGCCGTGAAGGACGGAAAGATGATCGGTGTCCGGGGTCGCGCGAGCGACACGGTCAACCACGGACGACTCGGCCCGAAGGGCCTCTACGGCAGCACCCCCTGGGCCTCATCCCCGGACCGTTTGACCCGGCCCATGGTGCGTGAGCACGGACAGCTGGTCGAGACCGACTGGGACACCGCGATGGGACGCATTGTGGAGGTGTCGAAGCGGCTGCTGGACGAGAACGGGCCGCTGACACACGGCTTCTACACGTCGGGTCAGCTGTTCATCGAGGAGTACTACACGCTCGGGGTCATCGGGAAGGCCGGGCTCGGCACCCCGCACATGGACGGCAACACGCGTCTGTGCACCGCGACCTCGGCCGCATCGTTCAAGGAGTCGTTCGGCGCCGATGGCCAGCCCGGTTCGTACACCGATATCGAGCACTGCGACGCGATCTTCCTGTACGGGCACAACATGCCCGAGACCCAGACAGTGCTCTGGGCGCGCATCCTGGACCGGACCCGAGGCGAGGACCCGCCACGGATCGTGTGTGTGGATCCGCGGCGCACGCCCGTGGCGGAGGAGGCCGACCGCACCGACGGGGTCCACCTGGCTCCGCGGATCGGGACCAACCTGGCGTTGATGAATGGACTGACGCGTGAGCTGTTCGTCAACGGATGGGTCGACGACGACTGGGTGCAGGCACACACCATCGGCGTCGACGACCTGCGCAGCACGGTGGAGTCGTACACACCGGAGAAGGTCGCCGAGATCTGCGGCGTGGACGCCGACGACGTACGCCGCGCGGCACGGATCTTCGGCGAGAGCGACAACATCCTCTCAACCGTCCTGCAGGGGTTCTACCAGTCCCATCAGGCGACTGCCGCCTCCGTGGCGGTTCACAACCTGCATCTGCTGCGCGGCATGATCGGACGCCCGGGGGCCGGAGTGCTGCAGATGAACGGGCAGCCGACGGCGCAGAACAACCGGGAGTGCGGCGCCGACGGTGATCTGCCGGGGTTCCGCAACTGGGGCAATCCGCAGCACGTCCAGCAGCTGGCCGACCTGTGGAACGTCGACCCGTTGACCATCCCGCACTGGGCGCCGCCGACCAACGCGATGCAGCTGTTCAACTACGCCGAGTCCGGATCGATCGAGCTGCTGTGGGTCTCGGCGACCAATCCTGCCGTGTCGATGCCCGAGTCCGCCCGCATTCGCAAGATCCTGTCCGGCCCGCAGTGCTTCGTGATCGTCCAGGACCTGTTCATGACCGAGACCGCCGAGCTGGCTGACGTGGTCCTGCCGGCGGCCGGGTGGGGCGAGAAGACCGGCACGTTCACCAACGTCAACCGCACCGTCCACCTGTCCGAGCAGGCCGTGGAACCACCCGGGGAGGCCAGGAGCGACCTGGAGATCTTCTTGATGTATGCCCGAGCGATGGGATTCACTGATCAGGACGGTGCCGCGCTACCGAGTTGGAGCACGCCCGAGGAGACATTCGACGCCTGGCGCGAGGCCACGCGCGGACGTCCGGTGGACTACACGGGTCTGTCGTACGACAAGCTGCGTGGCCCGTCCGGAATCCCATGGCCGGTTAACGAGCAGGCACCGACCGGGACCGACCGGCTGTACACCGACTTTCTGTTCCCGACGGACACCGACGTCTGCGAGACGTACGGTCACGACCTGCTCACCGGCGGCACCGTGACCGAGACCGAGCACCGGGCCATGGCGCCCGCGGGACGCGCCTTCCTCAAGGGCGCGGACTACACACCCGCCCACGAGCTGCCGTCCGAGGACTACCCGCTCCTCTACACGACAGGTCGTACCGTCTACCAGTTCCACACCCGCACCAAGACCGGTCGGTCCCGGTCGCTGCACCGGGCCGCGCCGGACGCGTGGGTCGAGCTCTCGACCGAGGACGCCGGCCGTCTTGGCATCAGCGAAGGTGACGTCGTCCGGGTCGAGTCGCCGCGGGGGGCCATCGAGGTCAAGGCGCGTGTCGGTCAGGTCATGCCCGGCGCGGTCTTCGCTCCCTTCCACTACGGGTCGTGGGACCTGGCCGACGTCGCGCCGGGCGATCAGCACCGCCAGGCCAACGAGCTCACCATGACCGTGTGGGACCCGGTCTCCAAACAGCCGTACTTCAAGACCGCCGCGTGCCGCGTCACCAAGATTGCCGATGCGGTTGGACCGTCACCGGCCCCGACAACTGCGGCGTCAGCACCGGCGGAGGCCGCGGCCAGCCAAGTCCCCGCCACGGCCGGCGGGGACCCGACGTCGTCGGTGCTGGTTCCCACACCGCACTACGTCAACGACCCTTCACAGATGTCAGAGGAGTCCTGATGCCACACCTCAGCACCTATGTCGCTCTGGCCGATCGCAGCGAGCAGACCCTGGCTGAGTCACTGCGCGCGATCGGTGAAGGCCACGCCAACATCGCTGACGTCTTTCACATGACCGGCACCCTGGCGAAGATGTCGGACCAGCACCGCGAGCAACTGGCGCCCGTGGTGGCGCGCTACGGGGAGGACGACGACGTCGACGAGCCCGAACGTCTGCACGCCGCTGGTCTGGCCGAGGCTCGTGACGGCGAGATCGGACTGCTGCGCGATCTGCAGGACCTGCACGTGCTCGCGACCCTGGTCAAGACCACGTGGACGGTCATCGCCCAAGGCGCCCAGGGACTCCGGGACCGCGAGCTCCTGGACGTCTCGCAGGCTGCCATGGCCCAGACCGACCGGCAGATCAGGTGGTTCGAGACGCGGCTCAAGGCCGCGGCGCCTCAAGCTCTGATCGTTACGCCCAAACCGGCCGCGAAGTGACGCCTACCCCCCAGTTTCAGCTGTTCACCATCGGACACGGCGTCGACGACCGGGACGCGCTCCGCTCGCGACTCAAGGAGGCAGACATCCTCGACCTCGTGGACGTCCGCAGGTACCCCGGCAGTCGCCACAACCCGCACGTCGCCCTTGATGCCCTGTCTGGGTGGGTCCCCGACGCCGGGATCGGATACAAGTGGGAGCAGCGACTCGGCGGACGGCGGACACTTCCGTTGGATGAACCCGTCGCTGACACGTGGTGGCGGGTCAAGTCGTTCCAGGCATACGCAGCCCACACACGCACTGATGACTTCATCGCCGCCATGGAGCGCGCGTCATCGACGCCACGCACCACACCCGCGTCGCCGTCATGTGCAGCGAGAACGTGTGGTGGCGCTGCCACCGACGTCTGATCGCCGATGTCGCGACACTTGTCCACGGAATTGACGTCCAACATCTGATGCCTGACGGGCGTGCCATCAAACACCTGCCCTCCGACGGGGCGAGACTTCTGAGTCTCACGCACGTCGTGTGGGACAACAAATCACCGGTGGACGAGGCAGATTACAACTAGCCCTCAGCCGGGAACGTTGCGCGGATCGTGTCCGTACGTGCTTCGTTCGCCGATCTGGCCATCCTTGTTCTTGACGATGTGCTCTACCGCATCGGCCTTCGCGCGGTCTTTGCCCGCGGCGACGGCCCGTGCCTTGGTGTCAGAGGTGTGAAACGGTGTGCTGCCGCCCTCGACACGGCAGTGCCACTCCGTTCCGTGGAAGTAGGTTTCGATGTCGCCAGCTGGCATGTGCTTTCTCCTCCATCATTGTCCGGTAATCATTCATGGTTCCCCGCCCTGGGTCACCGAAACGAACCGCCGGTGTGGCACGGGATCTACGAGTCCGAGTTCGAGCATGTTCAGTTTTCTGAGTGCCGGGCCGGATCGATGCCGTTGTGCACGAGGTCGATGGCTATCTGACGAAGTTTGCGGTTCTGCTGCTGGGAGACTCGTTGCATCACCGCGAACGCGGCACCTGGGGATAGTTGGTAGCGCTCCATGAGTACGCCTTGGGCCTGACCAATGACTGTGCGCGTGTGGATGGCGGCGTCGAAGTGCTCCTCGTTACGCGCGGCGGTGTAAGCAACTGCCACGTGCGCTGCAAGCGCGAGCCCCGTGTACCGGTCGTCCTCGGTAAAGGCATCGACTTTGCTGGCATAGAGATTGAGGCAGCCCAAGGTGTCGTGGGTGACGAACAATTGCAGACACAGCATGCTTCTGATGCCCAGTTCGGTGCCGACGCACTGCGACCACTGCGGCCACGATCGTCCTTGGCGAGGTCGTCACTCTGGACTGTGTTTCTTGCTCGTGAATTCGAGTCCAGACACGGTCCCTGTCTGCGGTCGTACTGCAACTGGTCGCCGCGCCCGACGATGTCGTTGGTGGCTGCGACCGTCTCCACGTCGCGACGGCCCTTCACGATCGAGATGCCGGCGTAGTCGCAACCGTCGATTAGGTCCACAGCGCCGGCCGTCGCGCGCTGCAGCGTCTGTTCGACACCTGACTGCGCACTCATAGCTCGAGCGACCGCGGCGAACTCTTCCCACATCTCGCCTGTCATGGCCACACCCTACTCACCGCGCCAACGACGCCACATCGCCTTAACTGACAGGTTGCGCGGTGGTTTTGTGGCGGTAACTCGTCGTCTATTCGCCGTCCGTCGCTCCTGTGGAAGCGTGTGGCTCTCCGACGGGCTTGCTCTCGGCGGAGCCGCGCTGGCGCAGGTAGACCGCGAAGATGGCCATCGAGCCGACGGCGAGGAACTCCGATTGCCAGTTCTGCAGGGTCCGGGCCCAGAAATCGGCGTTCATCAGGTACTGCCCCCAGCTCACGGGGTCCATGAGGGACTGAAGTTGCTTCTCGTTGAAAGCAGCCCACCCCGCGATTGACTGCACCGCCCACGATGCGAAGAAGATGGTCGCCATGGTCGCCGTCAGCGACCAGGAATAGACAAGGGTTCGCAGTCCGCCGGTCTTGGCCCACTTGGGTGAGTCGGCTTGGGCGTAGCGGCCGATCTTGTGGTCCTTCTGTGTGCCTAACCCGGGCTCTTCGGGGGATTCGGGGGAGCCTCGCTGGATGAGCCAGACCGTTCCGATGACGTACAGCAGGAACTGCAGGTATTCGCTCTGCCAGTTTTCGGCGACGTCCACGGCGAAGCTGGCTGAGGTGAGGTAGTCACCTAAGCCGATCGTCCCGAGATTGTCGGCGGTTTGTTGTGCGTTGAACTGGTGCCAGCCAGCGAAAGCCTGGCCTACAAGGGCAGCGAGGAACAGGCCCAGGAAGACCAGGGTGAGCGAGTTCTGACGAAGGAATCGTTTCATGGTGGCGGCCTAGGCGTGGACGAGGGCGACGACAAGAAGGTACGCCAGGCCGCCGATGATGATGGCGAGGTAGCAGGTGAACATGATGCGCACGTCAGCCTCCGGAGATGTCGCAGTCGTAGGGAGCTTTGGTCACTGGTGAACATGCAGCGGCGGTCACGTACCAGTGGCCAGAAAAGGTTCCCAGGAAGTAGACGTCGTCGTCGAAGGTGACCTGCGCGGCGGTGCCAAAGTGCTGCGTGGCCGTCCGTTGGCCTGGCGCAGAGATCCCTGTTTCGAGCACGGCTGTCTCACATGCTTGGCCCGAACTGGTCAACTCTGTTCGGGTGGCGCTGCTGAGGAGGTCACATGCGGTACGGCCATCCTGGTCCTGGATCGCGGCAGCAAATTCATGGGCAGCGCGTTCCCACGCCGTGCTGTCGCCGCCGGAGCTCGAACAGCCCGATGCCAGCAGGGCAACGGCCAGAACACCGATGAGCGTGCACGCCGGCCTCTGGCGGTATGGAGTCATGCCGAGTTCATCCCCTTTGGTCGGCTGATTGCGCAACTTACCCTCGTTATGCAGTTGTGGCTGAGCAAGGGGCGTTTTTCGCTGCGTGTCTTCGACGTGCAAGGACGACCGATGCCAACCGGCGGCGATCATCCAACTGATGCTGAGGACCCGGGCCCCGATCGTGAAGCGTTGGCGATCCGCAAGTGCGACGTAAACGGCACGCAGTTCGACGATCGTCTTGGCTGATGGGGGCACCGAACATGCCAGCCACGGTGATCGCCAAGCGGGTCGGCTGGGGTGGGTCGATCACGTCGTTTCGGGGCAATGTGTGCCGTGTGCGGCCTGAGGCATCGCCCCGATCGATCCAGCGGCCGGCTGATCTGGGAACCAGGTGATGCGGACAGTACGACCTGCGGTTCTCACCCGTGAAAATCGCGTCTTGGCGGACGGGACGGCCGAGTTGTTGTTGGTGATCACTGCCGCGCACTCGAGGTTCATGCTCGCCCGGGATATCCCGGCCAGGAACACAAGGACCTGCTGATCGGGTCGGAAAAACTGGTCCGTCGGCTCGGACGAGTGCCGCGACGGCCGGCTGATCTGGGACAACGAAACCGGCATCGGACGCTCAACCGCCGCGCCGAAGGCGTTGAGGCGTTCATGAGCACGGTAGCCACCGAACTTGTGATGCTGCCACCGGGTGTTTCGACTGATAACTGGGTTCCCTCTGCCCCTGGACGTGTATGTCGGGAAGAAGTTGGGTAGCCCTGTTGAAACGCAAGATCGATTCCACGTGAGAGGACAGAGCCATGGCAACAGGAGAAACAGGTTTCGACGACGTCACCTTCGACCTCATCTCGTTGCAGTATCACGCACTCAAGGCAGGGCACGACTACGGGCAGTACGTACGAGATGCCGAGAACGCAGGCAAGGAAGAAATCGCGTCGTTCTTCAAGGCTGTGATGTCCGAGGACTCCGCGCGCGCCAAGAAGTGCCACGAATTCCTGGCCGCGCTTGGGGGAATTGATAACACCAGTCCGAGCTAAGGCAGCGCTCCTCAGGGTTGGTTTCGTCGAGTGGATTCCTTCACTCGACGGGTCGCCTCTGCGTCTCGCGCCGAGCAGGGCGCCCGGGCCTGTAGGGGCTTCCCCGTTTGATGGCACCATGAAGTGATGGGGACGCAATGGGACGTGGACGCGCGTGACGCGACCCTCATTTCTCGCTGGTACATCGCGGGGATGCGTCTGATGCGTGACAAGGAAGCGTTCGAGGGTTCAGTCCGAACGCGCCGCGAGGCACTGAAACGACAACGCGCCGGCGACCACGGTCCTTCTCGACTGACACGTCTGCGATGTGAGGTGCGGCCGGGAACGTTCGCGCAGGTGCAACTTTGGACCTTGCGGTCCCGACGCGCTTCATCACACGTGCGGGTGCTTTACCTGCACGGTGGCGGTTACGTTCATCCCCTCACGTCGGACTACTGGCGCCTGTTGAGGTCCCTCGCCAGCGACGGCGCCGAGGTCATCGTTCCGGCCTATCCGCTCGCGCCGGGGGCGACCGTCGACGACGTGCTGCCGATCCTGTTGGACCTGGTCACCTCGCTGGCGGACGACCCTACTCCGACCGTGATCATGGGTGACTCCGCCGGCGGGGCGCTGGCGATCGTGCTGGCACAAAGGCTGCGCGACCAGGGGCGACGCCAAGTCGCGGCCATCATCGCCCTGTGTCCGTGGCTAGATCCGACCCTTAGCCAGCCGGAGGTCGAAGACCTGGAGAGCACCGACCCTATGCTCGCCGAGTCCGGACTACGGGCGGCTGGACGATGGTGGGCGGGCCGCCGTGATCCTGCGGACCCGCTCCTAAGCCCGCTACACGGAGGACTCGACGGTCTACCACCGGTCGATGTCCTGATCGGCGACCGCGACATCCTTCGCCCGGCGGTCGACTTGCTAGCCGAGCAAGCGGAGCGGACCGATATCGACCTGCACGTCCACGAGGTGCGGTCGATGTTCCACGTCTGGATGACTCGCGCGATCCCCGAAGGTCGTCGGACCAGGCGGCTGCTGAGCGACCTTGTACGTCAACGGGCGGCCACAGCGGTGCCGTTCAGGCCGTAGCGCGTCCGGCCTCGAACTGGATTCGGTCGCTGGGCACGGCGGGTTGGCGATACTGCGTCTTCAGGCGGTCGAGAGCGTTGTCGTGGGCCTCGGGGTCTGTCGCTGCGATGGCGTCCTCGACCAGGACGACGTGTACGTCGTGGGCGTACGCGTCCGTGGCTGTCGCCGCGACGCACGACTCGGTGGAGACGCCTGCAACAGCCAAGTTTCGGACACCGGATGCTGCGAGCAGGTCTGTCAGTCGGGTGCCGTGGAACGCACTGTCGCGGGTCTTGGTGACGATGATCGACTCCCCGAGGTCCAGACCCTCGACGGGGGCGGCCCCCGGAGTCCCCTCCAGCGTCATCCCTTGACCGTCCTCGAGCATGTTGAGCGCCCACGTCGACCGGTCCGGATCGTGGACCGTCCTGACCTCAACGACCAGCGCACCTGCCTCGTGGGCCGAAGCGGCAAGCGCATTGCACGCCCGGACCAGCTGTTTTCGGTGGCCGTCGAGTTCCGGGTCGTTGAAGAAGTCCTGCTGCATGTCGATGATCAGGAGCGCTGAAGGGTTCGTCTGGGTGGGTGTCATGCTGCTCCTTCGTCGACGTGGATGACGCACCTGGGTCGAGGCGGCATCCTGCGTAGTCCCGGCCGGTCTCCCTCGATGCGTCCACGGAGGGCGGCCACGCGGGGAGCAACGGTCGTCAGGATTGCGAGCGTGAGGTCCTCACCCGGACAGCGATGACCGCCGTGGCGGTCTCCTCCACCTTGGGGGATCAGGTTGTACGGGGTGACCGGAATCTTTCGGAATCGCGACGGGTCGAACGTCATCGGTTCTGGCCAGGTCGAGGGGTCGTGGTTGGTCCCCCAGACATCGATGACCAGCAGGGTGCGTGCTGGGATGGCCCATCCGTCCCAGGTGAGGTCGCGGGTCGGCCGAGTGGCCAGGAACGGCACGAAGGGATGGCAGCGACGTACCTCCTGTGCCATCTCCATCGGTGTGATGTGGCCGCTGAGCACATCGTCGCGGTTCCGCGGCGAGTCGTCGTATGCCCGGGCGAGGCCCTGGATGAGCCAGCTGACTGCGACGAGGGGCCTCAGCATGTTGATGACCTCAACGGCGGCGGTGCGCTCGTCGAGGAGTTCGCCACGCTCGTCGCGATGAGCAGCGACGACGGCGACCACGCTGTGCGGCGCCGCCTGGGAACGACGCGCTGACGCGATCTGCTCCATGACCCATCGATTGGTACGGCGTCGAGCACGGCGGGCACGCAACTGGCGCCCGGTGGGTGCGCCGAAGCCATCGACCATCGCGATCATGTCGCGGGTGCGACCGGAAACGTCGGAGACGGCCAGCCCCAGCCAGCGGCACCCCGCCTCGAACAGGATCTGTGCGATTTCCTTGAAGACATCGATCTCCTTCGTCCATGACTCTGCGGCAGCATCCCAGCGCTGGGCCACGTCGGCGACGATGTCGGCCGCAGCGTGATCGTTCAGCTCAGTATTGAACATCGCCTTGCGATGAGCGTGAGCGGAACCGTCAAGCGTGTGGACAGGGCCCTGCCCGAACAGTGAGCCCACCAATGACTTCGGGAGGGCAGACGAGCGCTCGGTGTCCTGTTCCTCGTAGAAGAACTGTGCTGCCGCGGGGCCGCGGATGACCGTGACGCGTTCGTGGAGCAGTCGCGTCTGGATGACCTCGCTGGCGCGGCGGGCACGCAGGGACTCCCAGAAACGGTAGCCGTGACGCAGGAGGCCGGGGGAGTGGTCAATGAGACCGAACCGTGCAGGGCGTGAGGGGGCGACTGCAGAAGGCGCGTCCGGCATGTCAGTCCTGGGTGTCGTTCATTCGCTGGTGCACTTTGGCCTTGAGCTTGTCGGGCAGCAGCGCTGCCAGCGCCGTCTGCAGGCGGTTGGAGGTCCCGGTCACTACATGGTCGTCACCGGCGATTGCGGCGTCCAGCGCCTGGCGTGCCACGTCGGCCGGATCGTCCTTGGGTCCCTGCCCGATCGTGGTGTTCTGCATGTCCGCTCGTTCGAAGAACTCGGTGTTGGTGGGGCCGGGCATCAAAGCAGTGACGGTGACGCCCTTGTCCTTGAGCTCCTCGTGCAATGCCTCGGCGAACGACTGCACGAACGACTTGGACGCCGCGTAGGTCGAGTTGAGAGGCCCGGGCATCTGCGAAGCCACTGACGATGTGAACAGCATCCTGCCCTCGCCAGCGGCAACCATGAGCTCCGCGATCGTCTTGCCCAGTTGCACCGTCGACGCGACGTTGAGCGCCACGAGGTTGAGGTGATCGTCCATCGACGTCTCAGTCAGCGGCCCCCCGACTCCGACACCGGCGTTGATCGCCGCAATGTCCAACTGGCGACCGTTCTTGGCCAGGAGCGAAAGCACCTCGTCGTTGCCTTCGCGGGTGGCCAGATCGGCCTGGATGGCCGTGACATCCGTCGCGTCCAGCTCGGTTGCAACCTCATGAATTTGCGAGTCCTCCGCGACGATGACCAGGTCCCAACCGCGATTGGCCAGCTCGCGGGCGAGCTCGAGACCGATGCCGCTTGAGGCACCGGTCACCAGCCCCAACGGTCGGCCTGTGGGGACACTCGATGACGTCATAGTCATTCCTCACTGCTCGGTCTTGTCGATGACGGGATGAAAAACTCTCACGTCTGCGCCAAAGGGTTACCCGCTACGGGACGCCAGGAAACGTGACGCAATCGCCATGTGCCCGGACGGGAGGGACGGCTCGTCGTGGGCGACGACCCTGCGGCCAGTGGGAATGAGGCGAGGGTCCTGTTGCTACCGATGGCCTGACTCGGACCGGAAGAGAAGTCAGAGTGACAGGTCAGGCCGAGTCAGTGCCCGGTGGAGGTCGCTGTGCTGGTTGAAGTCGGCGCATGAACTCGGTGCGCTGGTCGGAGTTTGTGGTTCGGCGGACTTCGGCATCAGCCGGTTCCTAGCTGTGTCGAGGAGTGGAGCGCGGGTCGGTACGTCGAGGGGGATGTGGCGGGACCGCTGCTGCTTGACCGCGCCACCGCCGGTCAGGTCGACGCGGGGGATGCCGATGCGCATGAGGTAGCTGCGGTCGTCAGCCCCCTTCGCAATGGTTTCGGCGAGGCGTCGATTGATGTGGTCAAAAAGTGCATCCAAGTGCCACAGCTGTCGCGCATCAATAGCGGCGTCGAGTGTGAGGCTGCTGATGCGGGATGCTGCCATGGCTCCTTCGATGGCCGCATTTCCGTGCCCGATGAGGCCCCGGAGGTTGCGCGACTGCTTGATGAGCAGCACATAGGTTTGACTTCGCTCGGCCCACTTCACCGCGAGACTCTCGACTCCGGGGGCCACCCTTGCGAGGCTCGCCGCGTGATGGGACACGATGCGCTGGGAGTCCAGGATCAGTCGCAGGCTGTGGCCGTCTGGCTGGTAGCGGAGCTGGACGAGCAGGTTGTTCTCGGCTTGAAGTACCCCGCCGAGTCCGGGCAGGACCGGCCCGTCTGAAAGCCGTACCGGGGGGCGCCAACCACGACGGTCGATGTTGTAGTCAGGCTCGGTGTAGCCAGAGTGGGCGGCACACACGACCGCGGACCGACCGAGCAGGGCTCGGTCAATGATGGGCTCCCAACTGGGAACGGCGGTGAAGCGGCGGTCGACTCCGACCAGTGCGCGGGCGACTTCGGCAGCGTCCTTGAGTACCGTCATGCACTGAGCGTCGGTGAGCGAGACGTAGGACAGACCCGCGGGGAAATCATGTTCGCCCAGGACGGCTGCTTTCGCTGCTCGACGCCACGCGTCAACGACCCGGTTCTCATACGGGGTCGCCAGTTCGTCCAGCGTCGGCAGCGGTGCGGTGTAGGCCGCACGGGCAATGGCGAGCCGAAACCGGAACTCCTCGGCCGGTCCGCGGCTGCGCGGCGTCGTGCCACCGAGGTCGGCCGTCGGATTCGAAGCACGCACGGCCTGTTGGCACCACAGCGTGATGCTGTGACGGAACGAAGCGAGCAGCTGAACCGCGTCCTTGGGCAGCTCGCCGAGTTCGGGCTCGTTGCGGGTGAGCTGCATCAACGTGCCGAGTTCGGCGCGCAACTGTGTGGTGTTCTGCCCGTACATCAGAACTCGTCTGGGTCGGGATTGTCGTAGGTGCGGGCCACGTCGAGCATGTCGAGCAAGAGCTCGACGTGGAGCTTGTCGACGCCGTGGTCGGCCAATTCCTTGACTGCGCTGACGGCAATGGCGTGAAGGATGTCGCGGTCGTCGGTGGCCCTGTTGGTGTCCAGAGCGGGGATGTCGTCGCCGTGGATGAGGTCGAGATAGAGCAGGGCATGTTCGTACTCGACGCATCCATCGAACGTGGCCGCCTGGTCTGCCATTGCGGCGAGATAGGAGCGGACTTCGGCCAGGGTCACGGCGTGGGCGAGAAGCATGATGGATTGCCTTTCGTTCGGAGGACGGGGCGCGTTCGGTGCCACCGTCCGCTCACCCGGCCACGAGGTGCCCGGCCGGATGGGGCGCTTGTGGATGGCTGGTGGTTCTGCACAGCCCGCGCCTGGGTGTTGGTCAGGACGCGCGCCGTTCGACCTCCTCTTCTACCTGCCGGCGGACGCTGACGTCGTCCATGACGAACTGGACGAAGTCGGCGTCACGATCGACCACCGTCGTCTCAGCCCCCGACGTTGCTGCCGGTTCGCCGGGCCACCCCGTCTGGTGGGTGGGGCGGTCGCGGTCCAAACGGGTGCCACAGGCCGATACCCAGTCGCGGAGCCGGGCCCGGGCATCGACAAAGTCGCGGTGCCACGCCAACGGGGACGAGGGCGAGGCATCGGGGCTGTAGGAGTTCAACCAATGCAGGTGCAGGGCTGAAAGTTCCCAGACGAGCTCATCGTGACGGTGCCACATCGGGGGTAGCACCGTGGGCGCCAACCCGTAGCTGCCGCGCAGCCAGTTCACCCAGGCGTTGAGGTCGAGCCACTCTGCTTCGGCTTCGTCAGCACCGAGGGTGTTCCAGTTGATCGGACCCAACGGTTCGCTCAATGAAGACGCTGATGACGTTGGCCGGTCTGGTTCCTCAGGGGCGGGAGATCGGCCGAGGGAATCCAGGCTCTCCCAAGTGTCGAACACCGGATGCCGCTCGTCCTCGTGTGCCGGCTGCCCGGCGTCGGGCCAAGTCGGGTTGGTGGCCACGGCTCAGATTCCGACCGCGGCCGAGGACGCCTCTGTGGCCCGGCTCGGTTCACGGACCGCGGCGGTGCCAACTTCGCGGTCAGCATCCGGCTCTGGGCGGTCGACGCTGTAGCGGGTGCGGGCGGCGTCGTGCCCAATCTGACGGGCAACGAACTCCTCGCGCGGAACAGACACCCCGTCCCGGCCGAATGCGTACTCGTGGACGTAGCCCGACGCGACGAACTGGTCCCCGACACGGAACCGGGCGTAGGCCCGTTCCGCAGCGGCCTTGAACATCACCATGTCGCAGAACTGTGGTTCGAGCTTGGTGAAGGAACCATCTGGGTCCTTGCGCCACTGTTCGATCCCGACACGAGCACGGAAGCGGGCGATGTCGCTCTTTCCGTACGTCAGCTCGGGTGCGGTGGCGATGAAGCCGTGCAGGCTCATCTGCGTTGGGATCGTCATCTTCGACTCCTGATCTCACGCGACGCCACGGTCGGCAATCGCTGTCAAAAGTCAGGTGCTCAGCGAGTGCCGAACGGCTGCCAGGACGCACCGGGTCAGCGTCGACGCAGGGCCGACTCGACGGCAGCACGGTCTGTTCGCAGATGCGATGCATCATCGCGGGCAGTCCAGGGCCGCAGGTCGGTGACGATGGGAGGCGAGCTGCGCAGCAGGAGCAGCGCGGTCCCGAACGGCAGCGTGCGGATGGTCTCGGGTGGCATGACCGGTACGCGGCGGGCGGAGCGCTGGAGTGACCTGGAGCCGTAGTCACCGATGGAGATGGTGTCGGTCTTCTCGTCGCGTTCGCCGATGAGTGAAGACAGGTCCTGCAGGTCGCGGGCCGACGATGTGCCTCCGAGGATGACTTTGACGATGGATGCGTCCCAGATCGCGCCGGCGGCATGATCGCCCCACTTGTCCCGGGCTTGGGACAGCGATTGGAGCACGGGCATGGTGGTGATCCCGGTCCCACCGCCTTCGGCCATCAGCACGGGCAGGGATGGGAGTGGCGAGAGGTTGCCGATCTCGTCGAGCGCCAACAGCAGCGGTGGGTCGAGGCGCGCGCCAGTGGATCGGGAGGCGAGCCGTCGGGCGGTCTCGACGAGGTCTTCGATGAATGCCGCGACCAGCGACCACGACGCACCCGCACCGGCTGCGGTCGCCAGAAGGTAGAGGGTGCCGTTGCTGGTGAGGAATTTGGCGGGATCGAAGTGTTCGCCGGGTCCTGGTGTGACGGCGTCGAGCACGCGGGGGTCAGCCAGGCAGGACAGTGCGAGGGAGACGCCCATCCAGATCGAGTCTCGGGTGCGGGGGTCGGCGTGGATCATCGAGTCCAGCGACTCTCCCCACCCGGTCGCGGCCCCGGAGTGGGAGGCAAGGATCGCCACCGCGTCGGCGGCCGAAGGCGGCGAGAGAGTCCAGGCGAACAGTTCAGCTGGGCTGCGGTGATCAAGGGCGGCTGCGTGCAGCAACGCTTGGAGGGCGGTGCGGGTCTTGCCTTCCCAGAACCCTCCGGACTCGACGCCACCAGACGAAAGTCCAGTGGCGGACGCGAGGCCGGTGGCGCGGATCATCGCGGTCAGTGGGTCCTCGCAGCCACGGATGGGGGACCAGCGCAATCCCGAGGGGAGTCCTTCGGCCAACCGTTGGGGGTCAAAGACCGCCACGGGCCCCCGGTCTTGGCGGGCGGTGATCGTGGCGGCAATGTTGTCGGGTCGGGTCGCGGTGGTGACGACTGCTCCTGGCGCGTCGAGGATCGCGTTGATGACCACATGCAGCCCCTTGCCGGATCGAGGAGGACCCAGCACCAGGATGGAGTCCTCGACCGAGGCCCAGATCTCCGTCCCGTGAGATTGTCCGAGCAGGTAGCCGACGTCCTCAGGATCGGCGTACTTCAGGCTTGGGCGCAGCGTCACGCTGCGTCGCAGGAGTGCCTTGCGTGATGCTGTGGCGGCGATGTCGTGACGGGTGGCGACACCGACCAGGCGGCGTGGATCGTGCTTGGTCTTGTGGCGAAGCCTCGAAATTCGTTGCCACACCACGAGTGCGCACGTGGCCACCGCGGCCAGCAGAACGACGAGCACGGACCAGTAGGCCCACGGCGAGAACTCCCCGCCCAGCGCGCGGCCAGGGTCGGTCGGATCGGTGAGCACTCGGAATCCGGCCGCCCAACCGGCTCTCGGCTGTTCGGTCCGGGTCACCCATGCAACGAGGGCGCCGGCGAACCGCAGCACCGCGGCCACCAGCGCGAGGGCGGAGATCCCGAGCAGCGCGGCATTCACGAGAGTGTCGTCGACTGGCCGGGCCCCGCCGTTCATGAAGCCTCGCGAGCGGGCAATGACTCCTGCTCAGTGCTGGCGCTCACGGTCCCCGATGTATCGCCGATCAGGACGACGTCGGCGTGGTGTCGTTCAAGGAGTGCGACGGGGAGATGGATCGCGACGCTGCCGTCGTCGGCGGCCCATTGCCGCAACATCACCACAGCGACGGCGACTTCTTCGCCGGCGGTGAATCCGGCGCCGGTGATCTCTCCAGCGCCCATGCGGGCCGTCAACGCGGGACGTTGCTTTCGTGGTCGACCAGACCGTCGACGCGGTCCGGCACCGGTTGGCTCGGGGGCGTCGACCGGAAACGGTACCGCGGTGTGGAAGTCCGTGAATACTTTGCCGTCCGGTTCGTGGATCTCGATGCGAATGGCGGAGTTTCGTTCACGCGCAATCTGGTCGAGAAGGTCCGGAAGTTCGGCACGGGTGAACTCTGATCCCGGCTGGGAGGCTGAGGTCTCGAATGGTTGGTCGTCGAGCTCCACATCGAGGCGACCCGTGTCGTCGACGATGACGCGGACCATCGGTAAGACGACGGGGATGCGTGGTCGGTTGTTGGATCGGCGGTAGGCATTCGCAGGGTTGAGCAGACTCATAGCCCGACCACCTGCTGCGTCTGTTCGACGGCTGGTCCTGCGCGTTCAGGCTGTTGCTGTTCTGCTGCTGGTGCCGTGCGGCCGGTTGCCTCGCGGATGAGTCCGGGCGGATCGCCGTCGCCCACTTGGACGGGGTCGAGCTGATCGAGGACCCGAACGGCTGTCGTACGGACCCGTTCAGCGGTTGATTGAACAACGTCGATCGGGTTCGCGCCCGCCACGCTGCTGGCCCAGCTCGACACGTAGGGCACCGTGTAGGAGCTCGTGTCGAGTCCGTGCGCGGCGCCGACCATGAGTGCCACCGATTCGGCTTCGACTTCGGCGATGCCACGATGAAGTGCAGCGTCGGCGGTCACGCCGGTCCCGGAGTCGCGGGACTCAGGGGAGTGGAGCATGACGTGCCCCAGTTCGTGGGCGAGCGTCTTGACCCGGGCGGCATCGTCCATGTCGCCACGGACCGACACCTCGCGCCGTGTGAAGTCGGTCAGTCCGTTCGCGCCGCCGATCGCCGGAGCATCAGGCACCTGCCGGAGGGTAAATCCGAGGGTCTCGACCTGTGCGGTGAGTCCGTCCCACAAGCCACCAGGGGCTTGCCCAGACAGCAGAGTTGGCTCCGGTGTTTCGGGGAGCGGGTCGCCCGCGGTCTGGGAAACGTCCCACACGTACGCCGGTCGCAGCCCGATCATCCGCGTCCGGGTGGCCTCACCCGGTTGTGCCCGCTCGCCGCGGCCCAGTCGTCGCCACGAATCGCCGTTGCTCGGCGTCCTGGACGCGAAGCGAGCAGTCACCGGCGCGAGGATTGCGTACCCGGACTGGCCCTTCGCCACTTGCCGTCCCAGCGACTGCCACTGCTTGAAACCCGCCACATAGGTTGGCGTCGGTCCTGGCACGCGTCCCGACTGGAAGGCGTCGTAGTGCTGGACGTAGATCAGCATCGTGTTGTTGAACGACCTAGATCGGAACCGTGCCGAGAACTCCAAAGCACGGCGCCAGTCCTCACCACTGACCAGCGCACCGACCGACTCGGTCAGCTTCGCGTGGAGTGCATCGAGCTTCGCCTCGCGTGCCTGCTGGGACTCTCGCGTCTGATGCCGCACCCGCCTCACCTCCCTGAAGTCTCACGGGTCAGGTGCGCATTCGCGGCCGCCGACGGGGCAGCCTCCATCCGCGCAGACTCGTGGGCCCGATTCGCGGACGGGACGACCTTTGAGCAGATGGTCCCGATCGCGGTCGACGATGACAGAATCTCAAGGGCCTTCACTCCAGCTGCAGGTTTCGCCGTAGCGTCGACGCATGGCCGCTCGTGATGAAATCGGTAGGCGACGGGTCTCGTCGCTCTCGCCGGCACCCTCGCCCTGGCCACGCACGGCACGGGGGGCCGGGCCCTGCCCGTGTCGTGGACCGACGACTTCATCGAGGCGACGACGGCGCCCGCGTCCTTGGTCGACGCGTCGGGGTCGGCGACCCAGAGAGCTAACCAGGACCTGGCCAACCGGCAGAACCTGCTCCTCGTGCTCTCGCGCGGCTACTGGTCGACCGACTTCCTTCAGGCGGTCACCCAGGCGTACTGGGACGTCGACCACGACCAGGGCGATAACGCGTGGATTGTCGCCAGCCTGAACGACGCGACGTACGCACCTGCACCCAACGGCAGCTACTTGACCGATGGT
Source organism: Marmoricola sp. (assembly GCA_025965315.1). Classification (GTDB taxonomy): domain Bacteria; phylum Actinomycetota; class Actinomycetes; order Propionibacteriales; family Nocardioidaceae; genus Marmoricola. The sequence continues at coordinate 2,414 of JAOPXD010000190.1, read as the reverse complement.
GTGGTGGCCCTCACCGCTGCCCTCACAGCGAACCCGTCTGCGAGCCTGTGGGCCTTCACCGAGTTCCAGCCCGGCACCACGACCATCGACGGCACCGACGACGCAATCGGCGTGTTTGCCCACTACTTGTTCTTCGAGCACCGGTTTCCCGGCTCGTCCGAACTCAAGGACGACAGCCTCGGCATGACGGCGACCCTCACCGCGTTGTCATCGGCCGTCGATGCGGCCGGCCAATCCACCAACATGGTGGACGCCCTGGACGGCGAGGGGCCCATGGCTGATTCGATCGTCCTGCAGGACCTGGCCGAGGAGGCGACCGACGACAGTGGTGGCTCCATCCTGATGTTGCCCTGGGACGCGACGAAGCACGTGGCCGAGACGGTGTGGCACTGGACCCAGCGTTGGGGGCACCCCGTCCTGGCCGTCCTCTCGTTCGCGACAGTCGCTCCGTTCCCCTTGAAGGTCGTCGGCGTCGCGGCAGCCGGGACGAATTCGGCCTGGTACGCCGTTAAGGGTGACTTCACCAGTGCCGGACTGTCGCTTGCCGCAGTGGTTCCGGCCCTCCCATTCGGCAAACTCGCCAAGAAGGTCAAGGTCGTCAAGGGGGCAGCCCCGGCCGAAAAGGCCGCCGCGAAGACCACCGCGAAAGCCTCCGCGAAGACTAACGAGGTTGCGCAGGCTGCCAGCAGGAACAAGGCCCGGACAGTGACAGCCGCGTATGTTAAGAACCGGCCGAATCTGCGACTATCGACCAAGGCCAAGGTCGATGCCGATGCGCCCAGGGGCACTGACGGTCGTGCCATCGACCCCAACACCCAGCAGCCCATCGATGGCAAGCCCGTGTACGGCCACAAGCCGGGCTACGAGTACCGCTGCCTGGCGCAGCAAGCGCTTGACGAACAGTGGACAGTGGAGAAGTTCCTCGAGGTGTACAACGATCCGAGCCATCTTCAGTTGGAGGATAAGAAATCCAACGATAGCCACCAGTACGAGTCTGACGTCTGCAGGAAGGTGAAGTTGTGAGCCTCGTCAAGCGCTCCGCACTCCACTATGCAGCGAGGGATGACGACGCGGCAAAGGTTCAGGCTCTCCTGGCGGATGGGGAATCACCAGACGTACAGGACGAGCAAGGCTTCACGCCACTTCATCTCGCGGCACAGGAGTACTCGCTGTCTGCTGCCACTGCTTTGCTCGCGGCCGGCGCGCAGGTGGACGTGGAGAACGCGTTCGGCAACACGCCGCTATCCGTTGCAGTATTCGGCTCGAACGGCCGCGGAGGGATTATCCAGCTCCTGCGTGCCCGGGGCGCAGACCCGAAGCATGAGAACTCGAGCGGCCAGAGTCCGGTGGGGCTCGCCCGATTGATCGCAAATTACGACGTCGCGCAGTTCTTCTTGGACGTGCCCGAGTAACCCGCGTGGTCATGTGGGGGGCGAAACCCGTCGATCGCGTGGCCATCGCGAGCCCGCGGCCGGTGACCCGGAAGGCGCCGAATGTCTGGTCGAACTTGTCCGGTCGACCGCCCAGAGCGCGTTCGCGATGGTGCTCCAAACGTCTTCCAGTGCCTCGAGCGTGTGCGGCGCGTCCGGCACGGCAATGAGGTGCCCGGATGCCCCGTCCGACGAGACGTCACCGGCGGCAACACGCACCTGGCCGTGCAGCACGTGCACCGTGGCGTCACCGGAGTTCTCGTGCTCGTTGAGCTTGTGGCCGGCGGCGAGCGCGATGAGGTTCTGTCGCAGCACGTGCTCCGGGCCACCGAAGACGGTGTGGGCGCTGCGGCCACTCGACGCGGTCAACGCCAGCTCGAGCTGTTCGCGCGCGAGGGCGGTCAGTGAGATGTTCATCGTGGTGCCTCCTGGCTTGATGGATCACATGCCAGCAACCGAGGAATCCGTAGTTCGGTTTGTGGCGGTCCGTGGTCGTGTCCTGCCGTCGATCGAGTCGAGTGTCTCGGCCGTCGGTCTTGCGAACCTCGAAAGGGTCGCATGAGACCTTTCTCTGCTGGTCGACGTGCCGCCCGCGCCGTCGGCAAAGCATCGGGCTGTTCGGACCGATATGACGTGGCCACGCGCAACACCCGACACTTCGAACCGCTTTGGTGCCGCGTGCCTCGACCCGTGGGCTTTCGACGCGTCGTCGTGAGTCGTGAGCGCTACGCCGGAGCACGACAGACTTGAGAAGTCGCCATCTACTCGCCACAAACAGTCGTGAATCTTCCCAATCGATCGGATAGACTCGGAAACAGAAAGCAACGAGATTCCCTGTTGTTCCAAGCGAATCCTCGTTTTTCCGAAGTCTGATGAAGTGACGTCAGGGCCCCAAATCACTTCAGGGGGTCGCAGGTTCAAATCCTGTCAGCCCGACGTTGTGATGTCTCAGGACATCCCGGAAGACCGAACCTGTAAGGGGTT
>JAOPXD010000182.1 GCA_025965315.1 Marmoricola sp. | reverse complement strand
GGTCTGGTGCTGGGTCGTGACGTCGTGCTCGCGCTCGACGTGGCGGCCAGCGAGTTCTGCACCGACGGCGTCTACACCTTCGAGGGTGCGTCCAAGTCCGCCGCCGAGATGACCGCGTACTACGCGGACCTGGTCGCGAACTACCCGATCGTCTCCATCGAGGACCCGCTCGACGAGGACGACTGGGCGGGTTGGAAGACCATCACCGACCAGCTCGGCGCCAAGACCCAGCTGGTGGGCGACGACCTGTTCGTGACCAACGTCGAGCGGCTCCAGCGCGGCATCGACGGCGGTCAGGCCAACGCGCTGCTGGTGAAGGTCAACCAGATCGGCTCGCTCACCGAGACCCTGGACTCCGTCGACCTCGCGCACCGCAGCGGCTACCGCTGCATGATGAGCCACCGCAGCGGCGAGACCGAGGACGTCACCATCGCCGACCTCGCCGTGGCCACGAACTGCGGTCAGATCAAGACCGGGGCTCCGGCACGGTCCGAGCGGGTGGCCAAGTACAACCAGCTGCTGCGCATCGAGGCCGACCTCGGCGACGCGGCCCGGTACGCCGGTCGCGGCGCCTTCCCGAGGTACCAGGGCTGATCGGGACCGATGTCGCCGAACCGTCGTACGCCGCAGCGCGGAGGTCGCCCTCCGCGCAACACCCGCCCGGGTCAACGGGGCGGGGCGGCCCGACCGCGCACGGCGGCTGCCGCCGGCCCGCGGCCCCGGTTCACCAACCGGGCCGCGATCCTGCTGGTGGTCTTCGCGGTCCTGGTGGTCTCCTACGCGTCCTCGATGCGGGCCTACCTCAACCAGCGCTCGCACATCAACGACCTGAAGGTCCAGATCGCCCAGTCGGAGTCGAGCATCGCTGCTGCCAAGCGCGAGAAGCGCCGCTGGAGCGACCCGGCGTACGTGGAGCAGCAGGCCCGGGAGCGGTTCGGCTGGGTGCTGCCCGGTGAGACCAGCTACCAGGTCCTGGACGCCAACGGGAAACCGCTGACCGGCGACGACGAGCTGACCGACCCGTCGAAGGTGGCCGGCGTGAAGCCGGAGGCCTGGTGGACCAAGGTGCACCAGTCGCTGGACGCGGCCGACCACCCGGCGAAGGTCGTCAAGCACGCCCCTCCGGTCACCAAGATCGTCCCCTCGACGACCCCGGCCGACTGATCCGATGGCAGATCAGATCCCTGCCGCCGACATCGACGCGATCGAGGCGCAGCTCGGGCGGATGCCCCGGTCGATCCACGCGATCGGGCACCGCTGCCCGTGCGGCAACCCCGATGTCGTCACCACCGAACCGCGCCTCGACGACGGCACCCCGTTCCCCACGACCTGGTACCTGACCTGCCCGAGGGCGTCCTCCCTGATCGGCACCCTGGAGGCCTCCGGGCTGATGAGGGAGATGTCCGCCCGGCTCGAGCAGGACTCCGAGCTCGCTGCCTCCTACCGGGCGGCCCACGAGTCCTACCTCGCCGCCAGGAGCACCATCGCCGACGAGATCGGGCAGAGCGTCCCGGAGATCGCGGGCGTCTCTGCCGGAGGCATGCCCGACCGGGTGAAGTGCCTGCACGTCCTGGCCGGCCAGTCGCTGGCCCAGGGCCCCGGGACGAACCCGCTCGGTGACGAGGTGCTCGAGCTGCTGGGCGCGTGGTGGGCCGCCGGCCCGTGCGTGGGGACCCCGTGACCCGGGTAGCCGCCTTCGACTGCGGCACGAACTCGCTGCGACTGCTGATCGCCGACCTCGATCCGGCCAGCGGATCCATGACCGAGCTGGTCCGGGAGATGCGGATCGTCCGGCTCGGCCGAGGCGTCGATGCGACCGGACGGATCTCGGCGGAATCGATGCAGCGGACCTTCGCGGCACTCGACGAGTACGCCGCCCTGGTCGCTGCTCATGCTCCCGAGCTGGTCCGGTTCTGCGCGACCTCGGCGGCCCGGGACGCTGTCAACGCGGACGAGTTCGTGCTCGGCGTACGGGAGCGGGTCGGGGTGACGCCGGAGGTGATCGACGGCGACGTCGAGGCGCGGGCCTCGTTCGACGGTGCGACCCGGGTGCTCACCGGGGGGACCGCGCCCTTCCTGGTGCTCGACATCGGCGGAGGCTCGACCGAGCTGATCCTGGGCGCGGCCGACGGAACGGTGACGGCTGCGCACTCGCTGGACATCGGGTCGGTGCGGCTGACCGAGCGGCACCTGCGCGACGACCCGCCCACCGCTGCACAGGTCGAGGCGCTGATCGCGGACGTCGACGCCGTCCTGGACACCTGCGTCATCGACCCTGGTGCGGCCGCCACGGTCGTCGGGGTCGCGGGGACCGTGACCACGGTCGCTGCCGGTGTGCTCGGGTTGTCGGCGTACGACCGTAGCCGGATCCACCTCGCCGAGCTTGACGTGGCCGCGGTGCGTGCGACGATCAGTGCCCTGATCGGGATGTCGGTCGCCGAGCGGGTCGCGCTGGGCTACGTGCATCCGGGTCGGGCGGACGTGATCGGTGCCGGTGCGCTGATCCTCGACCGGATCCTGGTGCGTACCTCGGTGTCGACGCTGACGGTCTCGGAGTCCGACATTCTCGACGGAATCGCCTGGAGCTGTGTGACATGACGCTGATCGTCACCTCGGTCCGGAACTTCCTGCGCCACCACGACACCGATATCGCTGCCGGCCTGACCTACTACTCGGTGCTGTCGATCTTCCCGGCGGCGCTGGCGCTGCTCTCGCTGCTAGGGCTGCTCGGCGACTCCGACCAGGTCCTCAGGACGATCACCGACATCCTGGACAAGGTGGTCTCGGCGCACACGCTGCACGACATCACCCCGACCCTGCGCACCCTGACCCGGGCCCACGGGGCGAGCTGGACCTTCGCGGCCGGTGTCGCCGGCGCGCTCTGGTCCGCGTCCGGCTACATCGGGGCGTTCTCACGGGCGATGAACACGCTGCGCGGTGTCGAGGAGACCCGTCCGTTCTGGAAGCTCCGGCCCTACATCCTGATGCTCACCGTCATCTCGGTGCTCCTGCTGCTGCTGGCGCTGGCGATGATCACCCTGAGCGGGTCGGTGGCCTCCTCGGTCGGCGACAAGCTCGGTCTCGGTGACCAGGTCGTGCACGTCTTCTCGATCGCGAAGTGGCCGGTGCTGGCGATCGTGGTGATCATCGTGGTGGCGATGCTGTTCCACGCGACGCCGAACGTGAAGGTCGGCCGGGTCCGGCTGCTCTCACCGGGCGCGTTCCTGTCGCTGCTGCTCGGAGTCGCCGCGTCCGCCGGGTTCGCGTACTACATCGCGAACTTCAGCTCGTACAACAAGACCTACGGGTCGGTCGCCGGTGGCGTGATCGCGCTGCTGTGGCTCTGGCTGATCAACCTGGCGCTGCTCTTCGGGGCCGAGGTCGATGCCGCCCGGGACGCTCGCGCTGCCGCCGAGATCCAGTCGATGGCACTGCCGCCGCGCAGCCTGCTCGGTCCCAAGGCGGGGTCGAGGGCGGCGGGGAAGCCGGGCCCGGTGTACGGGCCGGTCCGGCAGCCGGTCCCCGAAGAGGACTAGCCGTGCTTCCGCACCCGGTCACCGGTCAGCTGTTCCCCAGTCCCGTTCCACCGGGCACCGGGTGGCCCGACGACCCGGCGGCGCCGCACACGCCGGTCGCCGGTACGCCGGCCGAGGTCGCCGCGCTCGCCGACGTCGGCGATCTCGCCGCGCTGGAGGCGCGGGTGTCGGTGTGCTCGGCGTGTCCGCGCCTGGTCAGCTGGCGCGAGGACGTCGCCGCGGCCAAGCGGGCATCGTTCGCCGACCAGCCGTACTGGGGCCGACCGATCGCCGGATGGGGCTCGGAGGCTCCGCCGATCCTGATCGTCGGGCTGGCGCCCGCTGCCAACGGAGGCAACAGGACCGGGCGGATCTTCACCGGGGACAGCTCGGGGGACTGGCTGTTCGCCTCGCTGCACCGGGTGGGGCTGGCACGCACGGCCACGTCCGTGCACGCCGGTGACGGCCAGGGACTCCTCGGGGCACGGATGGCGGCTGCGGTGCGCTGCGCCCCGCCCGAGAACAAGCCGACCCCCCAGGAGCGCGACACCTGCGCTCCCTGGATCGCCCGCGAGGTCCAGCTGGTGGCGCCGTCCCTGCGGGTCGTGGTCACCCTCGGCGCCTTCGGCTGGGCCGCGGCACTGCGCGCCCTGCGCGACGCCGGCTTCGAGATCCCCAAGCCGCTGCCCAGGTTCGGCCACGCCAAGGAGGTCGTCCTCGTTGCCGCGACGGGCGAGATCACGCTGCTGGGGTGCTACCACCCCTCGCAGCACAACACCTTCACCGGCAGGCTGACCCCGGACATGCTGGACGGGGTCTTCACCCGCGCCCAGGAGCTCGCCGCCACCCGTTGACGCAGGTCAGATCCCCATCGGGTGCCAGACGGTCTTCGTCTCCAGGAACTTCGTGATCCGGTCCAGCGCGGGGGCTGCGAGCAGGTCCTCGACACCGGGGCGCCGGACCCGTTTGAGGTTCTCGGCCGCGGACTCCTCGAGGGTGCGGGCGAGCTCGCGATCAGCGACCCCGGTCAGGTCGAGGCCGTTGACGTCGGCGTGCGAGGCCAGCCACGGGGCGATCTCCGCGACCGACCCGGTGAGCACGTTGACGACGCCGCCGGGCAGGTCGCTGGTGGCCATCACCTCGGCCAGGGTGATCGCGGTCAGCGGGTGCGGTTCGCTGGCGATCACCACGCAGGTGTTGCCGGTCGTGATCACCGGCGCCACGACGCTGACCAGCCCGAGCAGCGGCCCGGCGGGGGCGACGACGGCGATCACGCCGGACGGCTCCGGCGCCGAGTGGTTGAAGTAGGGGCCGGCGACCGGGTTGGCGCCACCGGTGACCTGGGCGATCTTGTCGGCCCAGCCGGCGTACCAGACCAGCCGGTCGACAGCGGCGTCGACGTACGTCCGGGCCTTGGCAGCGGTGATGCCCTCGGTGCTGCGCAGCTCCGCCTCGAACTGGTCACGGCGCGACTCCAGCACCTCGGCCACCCGGTAGATCACCTGACCGCGGTTGTACGCGGTCCTGCTCGACCATCCTCCGAAGGCCGTACGCGCCGCCCGGACGGCATCCCGGGCGTCCTTGCGCGAGGCCTGGGACGCGTTCGCGAGGAAGGCGCCCTTGGCGTCGTTCACGACGTAGGTACGGCCGGACTCGGACCGGGGGAACGCACCGTCGATGTAGAGCTTGTAGGTCTTCTTCACGTCGAGTCTGCTCATCGTAGATATGCCTCCAGCCCGTGCCGGCCGCCTTCGCGCCCGTAGCCCGACTCCTTGTAGCCGCCGAACGGCGAGGCCGGGTCGAAGCGGTTGAACGTGTTGGACCAGACGACCCCGGCGCGCAGCTGGGAGGCCATCCAGAGGATCAGCGAGCCCTTGTCGGTCCAGACCCCGGCGGACAGCCCGAAGGGGGTGTTGTTCGCCTTCTCCACGGCTTCCTTCGGGGTCCGGAAGGTCAGCACCGAGAGGACCGGTCCGAAGATCTCCTCGCGGGCGATCCGGTGTGCCTGGCTGACGCCGGTGAAGATCGTCGGCGGGAACCAGAAGCCGGCGCTCGGCAGGTCGCACTTCGGTGACCAGCGCTCCGCGCCCTCGGCCTCGCCGATCGCCGACAGCTCCCGAATCTTGGCGAGCTGCTCGGCCGAGTTGATCGCGCCGATGTCGGTGTTCTTGTCGAGGGGGTCGCCGACGCGCAGGGACTTCATCCGGCGCTTGAGCCGGGTCAGCACCTCGTCGGCCACCGACTCCTGGACCAGCAGCCGCGACCCGGCGCAGCAGACGTGGCCCTGGTTGAAGAAGATGCCGTTGACGATGCCCTCGACGGCCTGGTCGACCGGGGCGTCGTCGAACACGATGTTCGCGGCCTTGCCGCCGAGCTCGAGGGTGACCCGCTTGTCGGTGCCGGCGACCGTCTTGGCGATCATCCGGCCGACCTCGGTGGAGCCGGTGAACGCGACCTTGTCGACGTCGGGGTGGGCCACGATCGCTCGGCCGGTGTCACCGGCCCCGGTGAGGATGTTGACCACGCCCGGGGGCAGGTCCGCCTGCTGGCAGATCTCCGCGAACAGCAGCGCGGTCAGCGGGGTCGTCTCGGCCGGCTTGAGCACGACGGTGTTGCCGGCGGCCAGGGCGGGGGCGATCTTCCAGGCCAGCATCAGCAGCGGGAAGTTCCAGGGGATCACCTGGCCGGCGACGCCGAGCGGTTGCGGGTTCTCGCCGTAGCCCGCGTAGGACAGCTTGTCGGCCCAGCCGGCGTAGTAGAAGAAGTGCGCGGCCGCGATCGGTACGTCGACGTCGCGGGTCTCCTTGATCGGCTTGCCGTTGTCGATCGACTCCAGCACCGCGAACTCGCGGGCCCGCTCCTGCAGGATCCGCGCGATCCGGAAGAGGTACTTGCCGCGCTCGGCCCCGGACATCTTCGACCAGACCCGGGTGTACGCGCGCCGGGCCGCCTTCACGGCCAGGTCGACGTCGGCGTCGTTCGCCTCGGCGATCTCGGCGAGCACCTCCTCGGTGCTCGGGCTGATCGTCTTGAAGTGGCGCCCGCTCTCGGTGTCACGGAACTCGCCGTCGATGAACAAGCCGTACGAAGGCTTGATGTCGACGACCGAGCGCGACTCGGGAGCGGGGGCGTAGTCCAGTTGCGTCTTTGCCATGTCAGTTCAGTCCAACGTCACGTAGTCGGGGCCGGAGTAGTGCCCGGTCTTCATCTTGGAGCGCTGCATCAGCAGGTCGTTGAGCAGGGTCGAGGCGCCGAACCGGAACCAGTCCGGGTCGAGCCAGTCCTCGCCGGCGGTCTCGTTGACCGTGACCAGGTACTTGATCGCATCCTTGGCGTGCCGGATGCCACCGGCCGGCTTGACGCCGACCTGGCGGCCGGTCTCGGCGCGGAAGTCGCGGACCGCCTCGAGCATCACCAGGGTCACCGGCAGCGTCGCGGCGGGCTGGACCTTGCCGGTGCTGGTCTTGATGAAGTCGGCGCCGGCCAGCATCGCCAGCCACGACGCCTTGCGGACGTTGTCGTACGTCTGCAGCTCGCCGGTCTCGAAGATCACCTTGAGGTGCGCGGCCGTCCCGTCGGGACGGGCGCAGGCCTCCTTGGTCGCGACGATCTCGTCGTGGACGAGACCGTAGTCGCCCATCAGGAAGGCGCCGCGGTCGATGACCATGTCGATCTCGTCGGCACCGGCCTCGACCGCGTCGCGGGTGTCGGCGAGCTTGATGTGGAGGGCCGCACGGCCCGACGGGAAGGCCGTGGCGACGCTCGCGACGTGCAGACCCGAGTCGCCGAGGGTGTCCTTGGCGATCTTGACCATGTCGGGGTAGACGCACACCGCGGCCGCG
>JAOPXD010000157.1 GCA_025965315.1 Marmoricola sp. | reverse complement strand
GGCGAAGGAATGGCGCGAGCCATCCTGGAAGGAGCACAAGTATGAGCATCTCCGGAGCCGTCGAGCTCAACGCCCTGACCCGCACCTGGCGCGACACCGACCCGACGTCCGACCTGGACATCCGACTCACCGACACCTGCCTGCGTGACGGCTCGCACCACAAGCGGCACCAGTTCACCGTCGACGAGGTCGTCGCGATCGTCGGCGCCCTGGACGACTCCGGGGTCCCGGTCATCGAGGTCACCCACGGCGACGGCCTGGGCGGCTCGAGCTTCAACTACGGGTTCTCGAAGACCCCGGAGCAGGAGCTGATCAAGGCAGCGGCCGAGACGGCGAAGAACGCCAAGATCGCCTTCCTGATGCTGCCCGGCGTGGGGATCAAGGACGACATCCTGCAAGCCCAGGACAACGGCGGCTCGATCTGCCGGATCGCCACGCACTGCACCGAGGCCGACACCACCGAGCAGCACTTCAAGCTCGCTCGCGAGCGCGGCCTGGAGACCGTCGGCTTCCTGATGATGAGCCACACCCAGCCCCCCGAGGTGCTGGCCAAGCAGGCCCGGATCATGGTCGACGCCGGCTGCCAGTGCGTCTACGTCGTGGATTCGGCCGGTGCGCTGATCCTCGAGGGGGTCTCGGACCGGGTCGCCGCCGTGGTCGCAGAGATCGGCCACCAGGCCACCGTCGGCTTCCACGGCCACGAGAACCTCGACCTGGGCGCCGGCAACACCGTGATGGCGGTCCGTGCAGGTGCCACCCAGATCGACGGCTCGGTACGCCGCTTCGGTGCCGGTGCCGGCAACACCCCGCTGGACGCGTTCGTCGGCATCTGCGACAAGCTCGGCTGGAACACCGGGGTGGACTTCCTCAAGATCATCGACGCCTCCGAGGACGTCGTCCGCCCGGCCATGCCGGAGGAGTGCCGGCTGGACCGGATGACGATGATGATGGGCTACGCCGGCGTCTACAGCTCGTTCCTCAAGCACGCCGGCAACGCCGCGGACCGGTACGGCGTCTCGGGCGCCCGCATCCTCGCCGAGGCCGGCAAGCGCAAGCTCATCGGCGGCCAGGAGGACCAGCTGATCGACATCGCGCTGATGCTCAAGGCCGAACAGGAAGCCTGATGGACAAAAAAATAGAACGTGTTCTAGTATTGGGCTCAGAAACGCCCACCGACGAGGAGAAGTCATGAGCCAGTCAGTTCTGGACGGCGTCCGCGACCTGTTGCCCACCCTGCGTGAGCGTGCGGACGAGACCGAGCGACTCCGGGTCATCCCCGAGGCCTCCATCAAGGAGATCGCGGAGACGGGCTTCTTCAGGCTGCTCCAGCCGAAGCGGTACGGCGGCTTCGAGTCCAGCCCGATCGACTTCTACACCGGTATCAAGGAGATCGCGGGCGCCTGCGGGTCGACCGGCTGGGTCTCCAGCGTCGTCGGCGTGCACCCGTGGCAGGTCGGCCTGTTCGCCGACGAGGCCCAGCAGGCCGTCTGGGGCACCGACCCGAACGCCCGGCTGAGCTCGTCGTACGCGCCGACCGGCAAGGCGACGCTGACCGAGGGTGGGTTCCAGCTCTCCGGGAAGTGGAGCTTCTCCTCGGGTTGCGACCACTGCCAGTGGGTGCTGCTCGGTGGACTGGTCTTCAACGCCGACGGCAACGTCGTCGACTTCCGCACCTTCATGGTGCCGCGCAGCGACTACCAGATCCTCGACGTCTGGCACATGGTCGGACTGTCCGGCACCGGCTCGAACGACATCGTCGTGGACGACGTCTTCGTGCCGGAGGCCTTCACGCTCTCGATGGGCGAGACCGGCCAGTGCCGCGGCCCGGGCCAGGAGGTCAACACCTCCAACCTCTACAAGCTGCCGTTCCACTCGGTCTTCACCACCACGATCTGCACCCCGATCATCGGGATGGCGTACGGCGCGTACGCCGAGCACGTGGACATGCAGCAGAAGCGCGTGCGCGCGGCGTACCTCGGGGAGAAGGCGTCCCTGGACCCGTTCTCCGCGGTCCGGATCGCTCGCGCGTCCAGCGACATCGACGCCGCCTGGGCGCTCGCGATGAACAACATCCGCGAGGAGATGGCGCTGGTCGAGAAGGGCGAGCCGATCCCGCTCGGCCTGCGGCTGAAGGTCCGTCGCGACCAGGTCCTCGGCACGCAGCGTGCGATCGACGCGATCGACGCGCTCTTCGAGGCCTCGGGCGGACGGGCGCTGGCGCAGGGCACCTACCTGCAGCGCGCCTGGCGCGATGCGCACGCCGGTCGGGTGCACGCCGCCAACGACCCCGAGCGGGCCCTGCAGATGTTCGGTGCCCACGAGTTCGGTCACAAGGTCGACCCGGGGATGTACTGAGCCATGTCTGACTTCTCCAAGGAGGGGACGCGGCAGTCGGCGAAGGCCGGCAACATCACCCTGAACTACTACGAGGCGGGGGAGAGCACCGACCTCGGCGCGGGCCTCCCGTTCGTGCTGCTGCACGGCGGTGGCCCGGGCGCCTCGGCCTGGAGCAACTTCGGGTCGGCGCTGCCGCGGTTCGCGGCGAACTTCCGGACCCTGCTGGTCGACCAGCCCGGCTTCGGCGGCTCGGACAAGCCCGAGGTCGGCGCGAACTACTTCCGGCACTCGGCGGACTACCTGGTCAAGTTCCTCGACGAGCTCCAGATCGACAAGATCCACCTGCTCGGCAACTCGCTCGGCGGCGGTACGGCGACCCGGTTCGCGCTGAGCTACCCCGATCGTGTCGGCCGGCTGGTCCTGATGGGACCGGGCGGGCTCTCGCTGAACCTCTTCCACGCCGACCCCACCGAGGGCGTCAAGCGGCTGATGGACTTCAGCGCCGACCCGACCCGGGAAGCGCTGCGGGCGTTCATCTCGACGATGGTGGTCAACCAGGCGCTGGTCACCGACGAGCTCGTCGAGGAGCGCTTCGCCGACGCGACCGCTCCCGGGGCGCAGGAAGCCATGCGCTCGATGGGGATGTCGTTCTGGAACCCCGAGTGGGCCCAGGACGGGATGCTCTGGCGCGAGGTGCACAACCTGCGCAAGCACACCCTGCTGACCTGGGGCCGCGAGGACCGGGTCAACCCGCTCGACGGCGCCATGGTCGCCCTCAAGACGATGCCCAACGCCAGCCTGCACGTGTTCCCGAACTGCGGCCACTGGGCCCAGATCGAGGCGGCCGAGGAGTTCGCCGAGATCACCACCGCCTTCCTGGCGCGGCACAAGGAACGGCCCAAGAAGGACGGTGCAGCATGACGATCGACATCAGGTCCATGGGCTACATCCGGGTCGCGAGCACCGACCTGGAGGCCTGGAAGACGTTCGCCGGCAAGGTCCTCGGGGTGGCCGAGGGTCGCGGTCCGACCCCGGAGAACCTCTACTTCCGCACCGACGCCGTCTCCGCCCGGATCGTGGTGTTCCCCAGTGACGTCGACCAGCTCGACGCCACCGGCTGGGAGCTCGCCGACCACGTGGCCCTGCAGAACGCGCGCGACCACCTGAAGGACGCCGGTGTCGTCTACCAGGAGGGCACCGCCGAGGAGCTGGCCGAGCGCCGGGTCCAGGAGCTGATCCGCTTCAACGACCCGTGGGACAACGTCTTCGAGCTCTTCCACGGGATCACCTACGAGTCCCGCCCGGTCGTCACGCCGTACGCCGCGAAGTTCGTCACCGGCGACCAGGGCATGGGTCACATCGTGATCCCGGTCCTCGACGACGTCGAGGCGCTCCGGTTCTACACCGAGGTCCTCGGCTTCCGGCTGCGTGACTCGATGAGCATGCCCGGCGAGTTCGTGGGCAAGGAGCCCGGCTCGAAGATCTGGCTGCGCTTCCTCGGGGTCAACCCGCGCCACCACAGCCTCGCGTTCCTGCCGATGCCGAACGCGTCCAAGTGCGTGCACGTGATGCTCGAGGTCGACGAGCTCGACCACGTCGGCCGCGCGCTGGAGCGGGTCAAGAAGTACAAGGCCCCGTTGTCGGCCACGCTCGGGCGGCACATGAACGACGAGATGGTCTCGTTCTACGTCCGGTCGCCGGGCGGGTTCGACTTCGAGTTCGGTACCGAGGGCCTCCAGGTCGACGACACCCGCTGGGTCGCGCGGGAGAGCACCGCCGTGTCGTACTGGGGACACACCTTCGGCGGAGGCCAGTAGCGTCATGATCAGCGGGGGAGCAGCCAGCAGCGTCCCGGACGGGATGAACGAGAACGCCCGCGAGACGTGGCCCAGCCAGGAGCTGATCAAGTCCTGGCTCGGCAACGAGCTCGACTTCGAGCTGCGCCTCGGTGAGCACACCCCGATCCCCGACGACCCCGAAGCCGCTGCCCGGGCCCGTCAGTTCCGCGACGTCCTCGGGCTGTTCTGCAGCGGTGTCACGGTCGTCACCTCGGTCTCCGACGGTGAGCCGGTGGGGATGACCTGCCAGTCGTTCTCCTCGGTCTCCCTGGAGCCGCCGCTGGTGATGTTCTCGCCGGCGAAGACGTCCCGCGCGTGGCCGCTGATGCAGCGGGCCGGCTTCTTCTGCGTGAACATCCTGGCCGCCGACCAGTCGGAGCTCTCGAACGGGATGGCCACCAAGGGCGACGAGAAGTTCAAGGACGTCGCCTGGACCACCGCGACGACCGGGGCGCCGGTGATCGAAGGTGTCCTCGGCTACATCGACTGCACGGTGCACCAGGTGATCGAGGCCGGCGACCACTACGTGGTGATCGGCCGGGTCAAGGAGCTCGACTTCGGGGATCGGCACCACGGCGACGGCACTGCCGCGACCGCCGCGGTGGATCCGCTGCTCTTCTTCGGTGGCAGGTACACGCAACCGCAGGGCTGAACGAGCGGGTCGTCGGCCGCCGAGGCCGGTCCCGGGTGGATGATGCGTTGCGAGACCGTCGCCAGCACCCGGAGGAACCATGAGCACCGACAGCGCCAACCCCGCCCCGACCGCGCCTGCTACGCCGGTCCAGCCGACCGAGCAGGCCCACCCGGCGTACCTGAAGGTCGCCGAGGACCGCGCCGCCAAGGTGCAGCTCCGGGTGGCTGACGCGATCACGAAGTTCGCCGGCTCGATGAACTTCGTCTACCTGCACGCGGTCGTCTTCGGCGTCTGGATGGTCTTCGTCGAGAAGTCGCCCTGGCCCACGTTGACCCTGGTGGTCTCGCTCGAGGCGATCTTCCTCTCGACGTTCGTGATGATCGGTCAGAACCGGCAGGCGGAGTACCAGCAGGCCAAGGCCGACCACGACTTCGTCGCCCAGGAGCTCGAGCTGAAGACGAACACCGACATCACCCGCGAGATCCACACGCTGACCACCGAGCTGCACCGCCGGATGGTCAAGGACGCCTGACCCCGTAGCGTTGGGCCCATGACGCCGCCCGTCTTCCCGGACTCGCCGACCGTCGTCGCCGCGACGGAGGCGGCGCTCGCCCTGATGGCGGAGGCCGGGTCCACGCCGGACGTGGACCGTGACTTCAGCGTGCGGCTGGTGCGCAGCTTCCTGGCGCTGTGCGAGAACCCGCGGACCCGTCACGGGATGCTGCGGATGGTGCGCGCGTCGGTCGGCAGCGCACGAGCCGGCCAGGCGTTCTACCGGGTGATCAACCGGAGCGTGGTCAACCCGGCGGCGAAGGCGACCGGGGTGCACGCCTCGGCGATGAAGGTCGAGCTGGTCTGCGGGCAGCTGGTCGGCCTGGCGATGATGCGGTACGTGCTCCAGGTCGAACCGGTCGCCTCGGCGTCCGCCGAGGATCTTGTCGTCCTGTTCGCGCCAGCGATCCGGGCCACCGTGCAAGCAGGCTGATCGGGCGCCCCGAGCCGCTGCCTGTGGATGACGCCGACGCGGTCGTGCCGATCTCGGCCAAGGTGTCCCGATGGACCTCGTCCCGCAAGCGCCGCTGCGCGCCACCTCCGATGCCAGCTCCCCGCCGATTCCGGCAGGGCCCTTCACCCCGGCGATGGCCGCGCGCGCCGGCATCGGTCGCTCCGGGTTGGAGCGGTGGTGGCGCACCGGCAGGGTCGTCCGCATCGTCCGCGGGGTGTACGTCGATGCCGCAACCCCGTCGACGCCCGTCCTCCGGGCCCAGGCGTTGGCGCTCGTCGTCGGACGACGTCAGGTCGTGGTCGACCGGACCGCCGCCTGGGTGTACGGCGCCGAGCCGCTGCAGACCGACCAGGAGGACGCGGTCCCGCTGGACGTCCACGGTCGCAGGCTCCGGGTCGGCGGGCAGGTGCCGTACCACCCGGACGAGCTGGTCGTGATCGAGGGACTGCGGTGCACGACTGCGCTCCGCACCGCCCTGGACGTCGGCCGGCACCTGAACCCCGACCGCGCGCTCGTCGCCCTGGACGGGCTGCTGCGGGCGGGCGCGGTGCGGCATCCCGACCTGATCGCAGCGACGGCGGGGTGCCGCGGGCTGCCCGGGGCCCTCCAGCTCAGGGAGCTCGCCGCCAGGGCGGACGGCCGGGCAGCAGATCCGGCAGAGTCGCTGCTGCGGATGCGCTGGCTCGAGACCCGGGTGCCGACCCCTGTGCCCGGGCTCCGCTTCGCCGGCGCCAGGCTGGCGCTGTCGCTCCCCGTGCACCGGTTCGCCGTCACGATCACGGGCACGCTGACACCGGCCGAGCTGACCGAGTGCACCCTGCTCGGCTGGCGGGTGGTCCAGCTCGACCGTCAGCGGCTGCTCGCCAGCGATCCGTCGAGCGTGAGCATCCATGTCGAGCGCGAGTACCACCGGCACCTGCTCCACGAAGTGGGCCACTCCGCCTAGATTTGCCCCATGCACCTTCCGCTCGGCTGGCACACCGACCTCGCTGTGCTGCGCTTGGGCGGGTCGAGCATCGAGGAACGCGAGGACCACCTGGTCGTGCGGACCCCGACCAACCCGGACTACTACTGGGGCAACTTCGTCCTGGTCACCGATCCCGCTGCGGTCGACGACGCCCAGCGTTGGCTCACCACGTTCGAGTCGCTGTTCCCGGCCGCCGCCCACCGCGCCGTGGGCCTGGTCGCGGAGCCGGGCGACGAGCAGGCGTGGTTGCAGGTCTCGATGTTCCTCGAGCGCGCCGACGTACTGGCCTCGACCTCGCCGACCGCGCTGCCCGTGCTGGCGGAGGGCTACACGGTTCGCGAGCTCACCTCGGCCGCTGACTGGGACCGGTCGACCCGGCTGCGTCAGCAGGCCTTCCCGGAGCAGGACGAGTTCGAGGCGCGCGTCACCGAGACCCGGATCCGGGTGGCGGCGACCGGCGAGCTGACCTGGTTCGGAGCCTTTGCCGGGTCGTCGCTGGCTGCCGAGCTCGGGATCGCGGCCTGTGGCGACCGGATCGCCCGTTACCAGAGCGTGCTCACGCATCCGGAGCACCGACGCCGCGGGCTGACCAGCCACCTGCTCGGCGTCGCAGGTGCGCACGCCCGCTCAGCCGGGGCCGACACCCTGGTGATCATCGCCGATGCGGACAGCGATGCGGGCAGGCTCTACCGCAGCGCCGGGTTCACGTTCGACAGCGTCAGCTCACAGGTCAGCCGGGTGCCCGGCGTGGTCGACTAGGCCCTGGGTCCTGATCAGGAGAGAGCCGCGATCGCCTCGGCGATCGACAGCGTCCGCTGGGCCGACTCGACGTGCAGGTTCTCGACCATCCGGCCGTTGTAGGTGACCACGCCGGTGGTCCGCTCGTCCCAGGCCGCGATCAGCCCGCGGGCGTCCTCGACCGCCTGCTCGGACGGGGCGAACGCCTCGTTCGCGCCCTCGACCTGACCGGGGTGGATCAAGGTCTTGCCGTCGAAGCCGAACTGACGTCCCTGCGCGCACTCGGCCAGGAACCCGTCCAGGTTCTTCACGTCGTTGTACACACCGTCGAGGATCGCGATCCCCGCCGCCCGGGCGGCCAGCAACGAGAGCGACAGCGCGGTGAGCAGCGGAGCGCGGCCGGGGACGTGCTCGGAGTACGTCTCCTTGACCAGGTCGTTGGTGCCCATCACCAGCACGGCGAGGCGTGGCGAGGCCGCAGCGAGCTCGCGGACGTTGAAGATCGCCTCGGGGGTCTCGACCATCGCCCAGAGCCGGGTGTGCTCGGGGGCGCCGGCGGCCTCGATCGCAGCGACCAGCGACCGCACCTCGTCGGCACTGCTGACCTTGGGCACGACGATGCCTGCGGGTCCGGCGGCAGCCGCGACCCTGATGTCCTCGTCGTGCCACTCGGTACCGATACTGTTGACCCGGATGGTCAGCTCCCGGTTCCCGTACTCGCCGGACCTCACCGCGGCAGCGGCGTTCAGCCGGGCCTCGGGCTTGGCCTCGGGGGCGACCGCGTCCTCGAGATCGAGGATCAGCCCGTCGCAGGCGATGGTCTTGGCCTTCTCGAGCGCGCGCTCGTTCGAGGACGGCATGTACAGCACCGAACGGCGCGGTCGGAACTCGTTGGTCGAGCCTGTCGAGACCATGTCAGGCCTCCAGCGTGATCGCGTCGTACGCGGACCTGAGGTCGGGGTCGATCGCGGCGAGCTCCTCGGCCAGCGAGACCATCACCTTGCACTGCTTGACCGAGGCGTCGTCCTCCATCTTGCCGTCCAGCATCACCGCGCCGGTGCCGTCGCCCATGGCAGCGATCACCCGGCGGGCGTGCTTGACGTCCTCGACGCTGGGGGAGAACACCTTGTGCGCGATCTTGATCTGCACCGGGTGCAACGACCAGGCGCCGACGCAGCCGAGCAGGAACGCGTTGCGGAACTGGTCCTCGCAGGCGACCGTGTCCTTGATGTCGCCGAACGGGCCGTAGTACGGGTAGATCCCGTGCATCGCGCACGCGTCGACCATCCGGGCGATCGTGTAGTGCCACAGGTCCTGCTGGTAGATCGTGCGGTCGGCGTCGTACAGCGGCACGTCGTCGGCGTCGCGCGGGGGATCCTGGCGGACCAGGTAGCCGGGGTGGCCACCACCGACCCGGGTGGTCTTCATCCGCCGGTCGGCGGCCAGGTCGGCCGGGCCGAGCGACAGGCCCTGCATCCGCGGCGAGGCGGCGCAGATCTCCTCGATGTTGGCGACACCGCGGGCGGTCTCCAGGATCGCGTGCACCTGGAGCGGCTTGGTGATACCCGCCTTGGCCTCGAGCTGGGCCAGCAGCCGGTCGACGTAGTGGATGTCCTCCGCGCCCTGGACCTTCGGCACCATGATCACGTCGAGCTTGTCGCCGATGGCCGGGACCAGGGTGGTCAGGTCGTCGAGCGCCCAGGGGGAGTCCAAGGAGTTGATCCGGGTCCAGAACTGGGTCTTCCCGCTGGCACTTCCGAGATTGGCCGTGTTCTGCCCGATCTTGACCAGGCCGGCCCGGGAGATCTCCTTGTTCTCGGCCTTGATCGCGTCCTCGAGGTTGCCCAGGAGGACGTCGACCGATCC
The DNA here is from genome assembly GCA_025965315.1 of Marmoricola sp. Lineage (GTDB taxonomy): Bacteria > Actinomycetota > Actinomycetes > Propionibacteriales > Nocardioidaceae > Marmoricola. The sequence goes on along the minus strand of JAOPXD010000157.1, from coordinate 16,957 downwards.
GACCATGTCGGGGATCTTGGCGGCCATCTTCTCGTTGCCGGGATCGAAGAAGTGGATCGCGCGGCTGGGCCGGGCCGGGATCTCCCGGAGTGGGGCGGGGGCGCCGACGGCGAGGGGGGCGAAGAAATCCTTGGCGGAACGCATACGCGGGAACCTAGCAGCGCCCGCGGGGCTATCGGTATGACGGATCCCACGAGCCCTAGGCTGGACGACGTGGAAGAGATCACACCGTTCCGGGTCGGCTTCGTGCCGGGCGTGATGCCGGGCAAGTGGGAGAAGGCCTGGGTCGAGCGCGAGCGGGACTCCCGGCGCTGGCGCCGCCTCGAGCTCCAGCTCGTGGAGGTCGTCGACCAGGAGGTGCTGGTCAGGTCCGGCGAGCTCGACATGTGCCTGGTCCGCGGCGTCGTCGACCGGGCCGGCCTGCACCACGTCGCGATGTACCGGGAGGTCCCGGTCGCGGTCGTGGCCAAGGAGCATCCGGTGACGGCGTACGACGAGATCTCGCTCGCGGACCTGGCCGGCGAGCTGGACGTGCGGGCCGAGTTCCCGGAGCTGGACCTGCCGATGGTGGTCGAGACGGTCGCCGCCGGCTCGGGGTACGTGATCCTGCCGATGTCGCTGGCGCGGCTGCACAGCCGCCGCGACGTCGAGTTCCGTCCGGTCACCGACGGCGAGGAGTCACCCGTGGGCCTGGCCTGGCTGGTCTCGAACGAGGACCCCGACACCCAGGCCTTCGTCGGGATCGTCCGCGGCCGGACCGTGCGCAGCAGCCGCGGCTGAGGACATCTAGGGCATTCGCCTGATGCTCGGCAGTACCTCAGGGGCCGAGGCTGGGATCACTCCCGATCGAAGACGGTGGACCGATGCCCGCGCTGCCCTGCCAGACCCAGCCTGCCCTGTTCTTCGCCGAGGCACCGGCGATGCTCGACGCAGCACGATCGTTGTGCTCCTCCTGCGACGTGCAGGCGCTCTGCCTGGCGGGCGCGGTCGAGCGCGGAGAGCCGCACGGCGTCTGGGGTGGCCAGATCTTCGTGGGCGGCACCGTCGTCGCCAGCAAGCGCGGCCGCGGCCGACCGCGACGCGCTGCCTAGGGGCTCAGCCCAGCAGAGCGGCGCGGTGCCGGTGCGCCGGTCCGTTGAGCACGGACAGGGCGTGGGCGCGCTTGAAGACCAGCTGGATGTCGTGCTCCCAGGTGATCGCGATCCCGCCGTGCAGCTGCACGGCCTCGGAGGCGACCTTGTCGAGCGCGTCGGAGCAGTAGGACCCGGCGATCGCTGCCAGCTCGACGAGCCGGGCCGCGTTGCCCGGGGTCGGATCGTCCAGGTACGCCGCGGCCACCGCGGTCGCGCCCCAGCTAGCCGACCGCGACGCCTCGAGCAGGACGAGCATGTCCGCCATCCGGTGCTTGAGTGCCTGGAACGATCCGATCTGCCGACCGAACTGGACCCGCTCCTTGGAGTAGGAGACGGTCATGTCCAGCGCCCGCTGGATGGCGCCGACCTGGAGAGCGGAGGCGAGTGCGGTGCTGATCGCGCGGACGTCAGCAGGCGTCTCGACCGCCTCGTCGGTGATCGCGATCCGCAGCGTCTGGTCCATCGAGCCGGACCGGTCGGCCGGCTCCAGCACGATCCTGCCGAGTGCGAACGGCAGCACCTCGCCGGCCGCGAGCCGGGGAAGCAGGTCGGCCTTCTGGTCGTCGGTCCCGTGCAGCTGCAGCTGGGCCGCGTGCAGGGCCGTGGCGAGGAGCGGGGACGGGGTCAGCGCGTACCCGACCTCCTCGAGGACCACCGCGGTCTCGATCAGCGAGGCGCCGGCGCCGTCGTACTCCTCGGGTACGGCGAGCGCCGCGACACCGATCTGCTCGACCAGCGCCTGCCACAGCGCGGTGTCGTAGCCCTCGGGCGTCTCGACCGCGGCCCGGACAGCCGCGCTGTCCGACCGCTTGGCCAGCAGCGAACGGATCGTCGAGGCGAGCTCGTCCTGCTCCTCGGTACGCGCGAAGTGCATCAGGCCACCGTTCCCGTCACATGCTCCAGGACCCGGCCGCGGTGGTACGCCGGTGTGCCCCAGGCGGTGACGAGTGCCCGGATCCGGTTGAGCCAGAGGCTGAGGTCGAACTCCGCGGTGTAGCCGATCGCACCGTGGACCTGGAGACCGGTCCGGGCAGCGAGGTAGGCCGCGTCGGCGGCGTACACCTTGGCCGCGGAGACAGGGACCTCGCCGAGCGCGGCACCGAAGACCAGCGGCCGCGCGAAGTCGAGCGCGATCCGGACATCGGCGAGCTGGTGCTTGATCGCCTGGTACGAGCCGATCTCGCGACCGAACTGCTTGCGCTGCTTGACGTAGGTGACCGAGTCGGCCAGGACCCGTTCGCCCGCGCCGACGAGCTCAGCGGCGCACGCCAGCACGGCGCGGTCGACGGCTGCGGCGTCGAGCGCGTCGGCTCCGGTCACCTCGGTAAGGGTCCGGGTGCTGTCGATCGAGGCGTGCGCGGCGCCGGCAGTTCCGCTCAGCAGCCGCGCCACCTGCGCGTCCACGGCGTACGACGACAGCCCGGGGACTGCCGCGGTGATCATCTCGCCCTCGATCTGGGGGACCAGTGCCGCCGACTCGATCCAGGGGCCGACAGCCAGCTCGTGACCGAGCACCTCGAACGCCACCGCCAGGTCGACCAGGGTGCCGCCGAGCCCGCCGTCCTCCTCGGGTGCGACCAGCGCGGTCAGGCCCAGGTCGGCGAGCCTGGTCCAGAGCGCCTGCCCGGGCGCGTGCTCGCCGCCAGCCCAGGACCGCGCGACCGCGACGGAGTCGTTCGAGCGCATCAGCGCGGTGATCGCCTCGCCGAAGCCGGTCTGCTCGTCGGTCAGCTCGAACTTCACTTCGCCACACCCTTGGGTTCTCTGGGAAGACCGAGGATCCGCTCGGCGATGATGTTGCGCTGGATCTCGTTGGTGCCGGCGTAGATCGGTCCGGAGAGCGAGAAGACGTACCCGTCCATCCAGGGCGTCTTGAGCAGCTCTGCGTCTGCACCGAGCAGGTCGAGGCCGGTCTCGTGGAGCGCGATGTCCAGCTCGCTCCAGAAGACCTTGTTGATCGAACCGGCAGCGCCCATCTCGCCGCCGTCGGCCAGTCGGGAGACGGTGCCCCAGGTGAAGAGCCGGTACGCCTGCGCACCGATCCAGGCATCCACCACGGCGTCCCGGGCCTGCGGAGCGTCGGCACCGCGCGCGTTCCAGAGCGAGACCAGCCGGTCGGCGGCCGCGCAGAACCGGCCGGGGGAGCGCAGCGAGAGCCCGCGTTCGTTGCCGGCGGTGCTCATCGCCACGTGCCAACCGGCGCCCACCGCGCCGAGAACGTCGGCGTCGGGGACGAAGACGTCGTCGAAGAAGATCTCCGCGAAGCCCGCCTCACCGTCGAGCTGCGCGATCGGGCGGACGGTGATGCCGTCGGCGTCGAGCGGGAACAGGTAGTAGGTCAACCCGGCGTGCTTGGCGCTGTCCGGGTCGCTGCGGAACAACCCGAAGCCCCAGTGCGCGTACGTCGCCCGCGAAGACCAGGTCTTCTGGCCGTTCAGCACCCAGCCACCGCGGGCCTCGTCCCGGGTCGCGGTAGAACGCAGGGACGCGAGGTCGGAGCCGGCCTCGGGCTCGGACCACGCCTGCGCCCAGATCTTCTCGCCGGTCGCCATCGAGGGCAGGAACCGGGCCTGCTGCTCGGGAGTGCCGTGGTCGAAGATGATCGGGGCGAGCAGGAAGATGCCGTTCTGGCTGACCCGGCCGGGAGCGCCTGCGCGGTAGTACTCCTCCTCGAAGATGATCCACTCGATCAGCGAGGCCTCCTGCCCACCGACCTCGCGGGGCCAGGAGACCACCGAGTAGCGCTCGGCGGCGAGCTTCGCCTCCCACTCCTGGTGGAGCGCCCACCCCTCGGCGGTGTCCATCGAGGGCAGCGGTTCTGCGGGCACGTTCGCCGCCAGCCAGGCGCGCACCTCGGCCTGGAAGGCGAGCTCGGTCTCGCTGAGGTCGAGGTTCACTGCTGGGTCTCCTGACGCAGGTCGTTCTTGAGCACCTTGCCGGACGCGTTGCGGGGGAGGACCTCCACGAACGCGACCGAGCGCGGCGTCTTGTAGTTGGCGAGGCGTTCGCGGGCGAACGCGATCACGTCGGCCTCGGTGAGCCCGGCGGATTCAGGACCGGGACGCCGTACGACGAAGGCCTTCCCGATCTCGCCCATCCGGTCGTCGGCGATACCGACCACCGCCACGTCAGCCACGCCGTCGAGCCGGGCGAGGGCCTGCTCGACCTCGGCCGGGTACACGTTGAACCCGCCCGAGATGTACATGTCCTTGAGGCGGTCGGTGATCTTCAGGTTGCCCTGGTCGTCGACCTTGCCGACGTCACCGGTGTGCAGCCAGCCGTCGGCGTCGATCGCCTCGGAGGTCGCTGCCGGGTCGTCGAGGTAGCCGAGCATCACGATGTCGCCGCGCACCAGGAGCTCGCCCTCGTCGCCCGCGGGCAGCGCGTCGTTCGTGCCCAGGGCGGCGATCCGGACCTCGACCCCGGGGATCGCCCGGCCGCAGGTGGTGGCGACCAGCTCGTCGGCATCGCCCTCGCGGCACATCGTGACCACGACCGCCTCGGTCATGCCGAAGGCGGTGTAGACGTCGTCGATGCCGAGCCCCTCGGGCGCAGCAGCGCGCATCCGCTCGATCAGCACCACCGGGACGACGGCGGCGCCCGTGATCGACAGCCGCAGCGACGACAGGTCGTGGCCTGCCCGCCCGGGGGCGTCGAGCAGGGAGGTGAAGATCGTCGGGGCCCCGGGAAGGACGGTGATCCGCTCGGACTCGATCAGGTCCATCGTCGCGTCCAGGTCGAAGGTGGCGACCGGGTACAGGGTCGCGCCGGTGAGCAGGCCGACCACGATGCCGATCTTGTAGCCGAACGAGTGGAAGAACGGGTTCACCACCAGGTAGCGGTCCTCGTCGGTCACCCCCCCGATCTCGGCCCAGGCAGCCGAGACGGCGATGGTCTGGCGGTGCGCGCTCACGGCGCCCTTCGAGCGCCCGGTGGTGCCGGAGGTGAACAGGATGTCGGCGACGTCGTCGGGCGTGACGGCGTCCGCGCGCGCCTCGATCTCCTGGTCAGCGATACCGCTCCCTGCTGCGACCAGGGCGTCGAGCGCGGCGAGGGTGATGATCTCGCGCACCGAGGGCAGCTCGCTGACGGCCTTCAGGTCGCTGATCTGGGACCGACCGAGGAACCCGTCCTCGACGAGGACCAGCGTTGCCCCGGTGCGGTCGACGATGTCGGCGACCTCGTGTCCGGTGTAGCGCGAGTTGACCGGGACCAGGGTGCCGCCGGCGTACGAGGCGGCCAGGCCGGCCAGCACCCACTCGATGCTGTTGGGCGCCCAGACGACGACCCGTTCGCCGGGCTGGAAACCTGCGGCGACGTACCCCTTCGCTACGGCCCGGACACGGTGGTGCACCTCGGTGAACGAGAGGGTCCGGTCGCCCTCGACCAGGAAGGGCCGGTCGCCGTGGGTAGCAGCGGCGTCGCGCAGCGCTGCCGGCAGCGTGGTGGGCACGGTTCCTCCTGGTTGACGAGACCCAAGCAAGTGCTTGGTAGGCTACCGTAAGGAACCGCCGAACGAGGAGAGGCACCCGCGTGGACCTGACCGATACCACCGAGGACAAGGCCTTCCGGACCGACGTCCGGACGTGGCTCGCGGACCACCTCGTCGGCGACTTCGCGGCCCTGAAGGGTCTGGGCGGGTCCGGCAAGGACCTCGAAGCCCACGACGAGCGTCTCGAGTGGGACCGGCACCTCGCGAAGAACGGCTGGACCTGCATCGGCTGGCCGACCAAGTACGGCGGCCGCGGGCTCTCGCTGATGCAGCAGGTGATCTTCCACGAGGAGTACGCCCGGGCTGACGCCCCGGCCCGGGTCAACCACTTCGGCGAGGAGCTCCTCGGCCCGACCCTGATCCACTTCGGCTCCGAGGACCAGAAAGCACGCTTCCTGCCGAAGATCGTGGCGGTCGAGGAGATGTGGTGCCAGGGCTACTCCGAGCCCGGTGCCGGCTCGGACCTGGCGAACATCTCCACCAAGGCCCGCCGTGAGGGCGACGAGTGGGTCATCGACGGCCAGAAGGTCTGGACCTCCCTGGCGCAGTTCGCCGACTGGATCTTCGTGCTCGCCCGTACCGAGCCCGGTTCGCAGCGTCACGCCGGGATCAGCTTCCTGCTGGTGCCGATCGAGCAGGACGGCATCGAGATCCGGGGGATCGAGCAGCTCACCGGGGGCGCGGAGTTCAACGAGGTCTTCTTCACCGGCGCCCGCACGGCTGCGGACCTCGTCGTCGGGGAACCCGGGCAGGGCTGGGGCGTGGCGATGGGACTTCTCGGATTCGAGCGCGGTGTCTCGACCCTCGGCCAGCAGGTCGGCTTCCAGCGCGAGCTGGGTGACCTTGTCGCGCTGGCACGCAGCAACGGCACCTTCGACGACCCGATCGTCCGGGACCGACTGGCCCGCGCCACGGTCGAGCTCGAGGTGATCCGGCTCAACGCTCTGCGCACGCTGTCGGAGGACCAGGCCCCTGCCCAGGCGAGCGTCGCCAAGCTGCTGTGGGCGACCTGGCACCGCACCCTCGGTGAGCTCGCGATGCTGGTCCGCGGCACCGAGGCACTCGCTGCCGGCCCCGGTTACGACCTCGACGAGTGGCAGCGACTCTTCCTCTTCACCCGCGCCGACACGATCTACGGCGGCTCGGACGAGGTCCAGCGCAACATCTTGGCCGAGCGCGTGCTCGGTCTGCCCAGGGATCCCAAACCGGATCCCCAGATCACGCCCAAGCCCCAGGAGACCCGATGACCGCCGTACGCCCCGAGCAGCCGACGCCCGCCTACGTCGAGGGCCACGGCCTGCTCAAGGACAAGGTCGTGGTCGTCACCGCGGCTGCCGGAGCCGGTATCGGCGCCTCGATCACCAGGCGCGCGCTGGAAGAGGACGCCAAGGCGGTCGTGCTCAGCGACACCCACGAACGCCGGGTCGCCGAGGCCCACGAGGCCCTGGCAGCCGAGTTCGGCGCGGACCGGGTGCTGAGCACCGTCACCGACGTGACCGACGAGGCGCAGGTCCAGGCCCTGCTCGACCTCGCGGACACCGTCGGCGGTGTCGACGTGATGATCAACAACGCCGGTCTGGGCGGCACCGCCAGCGTGCTGGAGATGACCGACGACCAGTGGTCCAAGGTCCTGGACATCACGCTCACCGGCACCTTCCGCGCAGTCCGTGCCGCGAGCAACCGGATGATCAAGAACGGCACCAAGGGCGTCATCGTCAACAACGCCAGCGTCATCGGGTGGCGTGCGCAGGAGGGCCAGGCGCACTATGCGGCAGCCAAGGCTGGCGTGATGGCGCTGACCCGCTGTGCCGCGCTCGACGTCGCCCCGCACGGGATCCGGGTCAACGCGGTCTCGCCGAGCCTGGCGATGCACCCGTTCCTGGCCAAGGTCACCTCGGACGAGCTGCTGCACGAGCTCAAGCAGCGCGAGGCCTTCGGGCGTGCGGCCGAGCCGTGGGAGGTCGCCAACGTGATGGTCTTCCTGGCCAGCGACTACTCGTCGTACCTGACCGGTGAGGTGATCAGTGTCAGCAGCCAGCACGCCTGATCCCGAGTCGGTCCCGAGCCGCCGCGACGAGCTCCTGACGATCGCCGCAGGCCTGTTCGCCGAACGCGGCTTCAAGAACACCACCGTCCGCGACATCGCGGACGCGGCCGGGATCCTGTCCGGCAGCCTGTACCACCACTTCGACTCCAAGGAGTCGATGGTCGACGAGCTGCTCGACACCTTCCAGACCGAGCTGTGGACGAAGTACGACGCGATCGAGGCCAGCGACCTCACTCCGAAGAACAAGCTGGAGGCCGTCGTACGGGCGTCGTTCGAGGCGATCGGTGAGCACCACAGCGAGGTGGCGATCTTCCAGAGCGACGCGCTCTACCTGGCGACGTTCGAACGTTTCGGCTACCTGATCGAGCGGAACCGCAAGTTCCGCACCCTCTGGACCGGGCTGCTCGAGGCCGGGGTAGCCAGCGGAGAGTTGCGCGCCGATCTCGACGTCGCGCTCGTCTACCGGTTCCTGCGCGACACCGTCTGGGTGGCCGTCCGCTGGTACCGGCCCGGCGGCACCCTGACCCCGGCCGATGTGGCCGACCAGTACCTCACCATTCTTCTCGAAGGGATCAACAATGCCTGAGGCCTACATCATCGACGCCGTCCGTACGCCGGTCGGCAAACGTCGCGGCTCGCTGGCGACCATGCACTCCGCCGACCTCGGTGCGCACGTGCTGAAGTCGATCGTCGACCGGACCGGCATCGACCCGGGAGCTGTCGACGACGTGATCATGGGCTGCTGCGACACGATCGGGTCCCAGGCCGGCGACGTCGCTCGTACGGCGTGGCTGGTCGCTGGTCTGCCGGACCACGTCCCGGGGGTCACCATCGACCGCCAGTGCGGGTCGTCCCAGCAGGCCGTGCACTTCGCTGCGCAGGGTGTCATGTCCGGGACCCAGGACCTCGTCGTCGCGGGCGGTCTGCAGAACATGTCGGCGATCCCGATCTCGGCGGCGATGCTGGTCGCGGACCAGTACGGCTTCACCACGCCGTTCGCCGAGTCGCCCGGCTGGAACGCCCGGTACGGCGACGTCGAGGTCTCCCAGTTCAACTCGGCCGAGATGATCGCGGAGAAGTGGGACATCAGCCGTGAGGACATGGAGCGCTTCGCGCTCGCCTCGCACACCCGCGCCAAGGCGGCGACCGCCCAGGGACGGTTCGCGAACGAGATCGCTCCGGTGACGTTGGCCGACGGCACCGTCTTCAGCACCGACGAGTGCCCGCGCGACACGAGCCTGGAGAAGATGGCTGCGCTCGAACCGCTGGCGCCCGGGGGCCGGATCACCGCCGGGGTGGCGTCCCAGATCTGTGACGCGTCCTCGGCGCTGCTGATCGCCTCCGAGCAGGCGGTCAAGGACCACGGCCTGTCGCCGCGTGCCCGGATCCACCACCTCTCGGTCAAGGGTGACGACCCGGTCTGGATGCTCACGGGCCCCATCCGGGCCACTCGGCACGCCCTGGAGAAGACGGGCCTCACGATCGACGACATCGACCTGTTCGAGTGCAACGAGGCGTTCGCGTCGGTCGTCCTGGCCTGGGCCAAGGAGCTCGACGTACCCCTGGACAAGGTCAACGTCAACGGTGGCGGTATCGCGCTCGGGCACCCGATCGGCGCGACCGGGACCCGGATCATGGCCACGATGCTCAACGAGCTCGAGCGTACCGGCGGCCGCTACGGGTTGCAGACCATGTGCGAGGGCGGCGGCCAGGCGAACGTGACCATCATCGAACGCCTCTGAGCCTCTGCGGGCGAACCGGGGTTTTCTGACCGTGTCCCGCGGTACGTTGCTGCGAACCCGGGGCGGGCCCGGGACCTACGAAAGAGGAACAGATGCGTAAGTTCGGTGCGGCTCTTGCCATCAGCGTGCTCCTGGTGACTGCCGGGTGCGGCGGTAGCAGTGGCGGGGGCGGAAGCTCACGTCCGTCGGCCAGTGACATCTCGAAGGCCCTGCGCCAGGGCGGGGACCGGTCGGTCCTCGGAGCCAGCGCTTCCAAGCTCTCCAAGAAGTCTGCGGACTGCGTCGGCAAGGCACTGACCGACTCCAAGGTCTCCGACAAGGCGCTCAAGGCCCTGGTCAAGGGCGACAAGACGTTCAAGCCCTCGACGTCGGACACCAAGGCGATCACGACGATCGAGTCTGCGGTCATCAAGTGCGTCTCGGCGGACGTCCCGACCTCCTGATCAGCTCACGACGGTGCGGGGATCCCGGTTCGGGGCCCCGCACCGCTTCAGTACCTCCCGACAGCAGGACGACAAGGACGAGCGACGATGAAGAAGTACGGCGCAGGGCTGCTCCTGACCGCTCTGCTGGTCACAGCCGGCTGCGGCAGCAGCTCACCCAGCTCCTCGGGAGCGAGCGGGGCCAAGCAGGACAGCGCCCGCCCGTCGGTCAGTCAGGTGTCGGCAGCCCTGCGCAAGGGCGGCAAGGCCTCGTTGCTGCCTGCGGGAGTGGTGCTGAACAGGGACGCGTCCGACTGCATCGCGAAGTCCTTGGTCGCCTCGAAGATCTCCGACTCGGCGCTCAAGGCGCTGCTGAAGGGCGACAAGACCTTCAAGCCCACGGCAGCCGACAGCGCCGCGCTGAAGGGTCTGAACGCGACCCTGATCGGCTGCGTCACCTCAAACGTCGGCTGACCCGCTGGCGGGCAGGTCTTCGCCCTCGGCGAGCGAGGTCAGGTACCGCCGGGTGTTCGCCCGCATCGGCTTGTCCGCGAAGCGTCCGGACAGGAACGAGAACGCGGTCGAGTACGACGTCAGGGCAGCCGCGGCGTGCGTCGGGGCATAGTTCACCGAGAGCCGGACCCGACCGCCCTGGCTCGCCCAGCGCTCGGCCAGGGCTCGTCCGCACTCGAAGGGCACCACGTCGTCGAGCCTGCTGTGCGAGACCAGTGCCTCCATCCGTGGGTAGCGAGCGTTCCCGAGCTGCTGGTCGGCGACGATCGCGGCGAACGGCTCCTCGCGCAGCAGTGATCCGATGGAGCGGCCGTCAGCGGTCAGGGACGCCGATCGGGTGAACGCGTAGCGGCGTAGCGACTCGAACATGCACTGCTCGCTGAGGGCTGCTGCGACGCCGATGCCGTGCGTGTTCAGCAGCGGCCCGAGATCGATCCGGTAGTCCGCCGACAGACCCACCAGCGCGTAGCCGAGGAACGCGAAGTACGGGCTGCCGTCGAGCATCCGGGCGACCAGGGTCAGGTCGGCCGGCACGGCCCCGCAGACCGCTCCCTTCACGTCGAGGTCGGGGGCGTACTCGTGCCAGAGCTCGGCTGCGGACGCGGCAGCGCCGCCGCCCTGGGAGTACCCGGCGATCGCGGTCGGACCGTCGCGCGGGATGTCCGGGTTGTCGAGCTCCTGGGCAGCGCGCAAGGAGTCCAGGACGACGTGCCCCTGGGCCTCGCGCGACATGTAGGTGTGGGTGCCGCTCAGGCCCAGGCCCTGGTAGTCGGGGACGACGACGTTGTACCCGCGCGCCAGCAGTCCGGTGATGAACACCGACTCGTACTCGCGACCGGCCGCCATCTGGCGCGAGGGAGCGCACTGCGTGCCCATGCCCTGGGTGCCGACCGCGAAAACGACCAGACCGCGGTCGGCGCGCTTGGTCCGCGGCCGGGTCGGGGTGAGCACGGTGCCGGTGACCGGGATGACTGCACCGTGCCGGTCGGTGGTGGTGAACATGATCCGCTCGACCCGGGCAGGTGCCGGGATGAGCCGGAACGGGTCGATGTAGAACCGGGCGGGTTCGGACTTGATCAACGCGCCCGGTGCTGCCGGTACCTCGTCGGGCGCCTGGTAGAACGGGTCCGCAGGCCGGGGCTCGAGCTTGCGCGCTCCGACCGCGCTCAGCGCGAAGTGGATGGCGCGCTCGACGACGTTGGCTTCGCTCACGCGCCTGATCCTGTCAGTACGACGAGAAGATCAGGCGAGATAGCCGTGGGTACGACGCAGTTCTGCAGCAGCGGAGATCACGATGCGATCGATCAGGCTCTCGCAGGTCGGCAGGTCCTCGATCACGCCGACGACCTGGCCGGAGGCGAGGATGCCGGCGTCCGGGTTCCCCTCGACGAGCCCGGCCTTGAGCATCATCGGCGTATTCGCGGCGAGCACCATCTGGGCCCACGAGCGGTCCGACCCGTGCTTCATCGACTGGCCGTCCTTGACCAGACCGAGCCAGGACATCCCGCTCATCTTCTTGAAGGCGAGCGTGCGGCGAGCGGTAGGACCGAGACGCTTGAACGCGCTGGACTCCTCGACCGACTCGACGAGGTCGGTCCGCAGCATCCGGTGCGGCATCCCGTCGACCTTGGCGGTCACGATGGTGCCGTTGAGGTCGGCTGCCAGGTAGCGCTGCTTGACGGCGTCCGGGACGGTCGAGTCCTGGGTCAGCAGGAACCGCGTCCCCATCCCGATGCCGGCAGCGCCGTAGGAGAGCGCGGCGGCCAGACCGCGGCCGTCGAAGAAGCCACCGGCAGCGATCACCGGGATGTCGACGGCGTCGAGCACGGTCGGGAGCAGCAGGGTGGTCGGAACGCTTCCGGTGTGGCCACCGCCTTCGCCGCCCTGGATCATCACTGCGTCGGCGCCCCAGGCAGCGACCTTCTTGGCGTGCTTGGCGGCACCGATGCTGGGGATCACGACGATGTCGTGCTCCTTGAGCTTGGCGATCAGCTCGGGCTTGGGCGCGAGGGCGAACGAGGCGACCTTCACGCCGTACTCGATGAGCAGGTCGCAACGAGCCGGCGCATCGGCGGCATCGGCGCGCAGGTTCACACCGAACGGCTGGTCGGTACGGCCCTTGACCTCGATGATCGCCTTCTCGAGCTCGGCGTGGGTCATCGTGGCGGAGGCCAGGATGCCCAGCCCACCGGCGTTGGCGGTGCCGGAGACCAGGCGCGGGCCGGCGACCCAACCCATCCCGGTCTGCACGACCGGGTGCTTGACCCCGACCAGCTCGGTCAGCGGGGTCTTGAGCAGCTGATCGATCATTTCGCACCAGCCTCCACCGGCGGAACTTCGCGGTCACGCAGGTTCTTCGGGTCGAGCACGTTGCGGATGATCATCAGCTCGGACTCGGTCGGCTCCCGGGTGACGGGCACATCGCCCTCGATGGTCAGGGCGAAGCCGGTCGCCGCGACGACGTCCTCGACGGACACTCCCGGGTGCACCGACAGCAACCGCACCGTGTCGCCGGCTCCCTTGACGTCGAAGACCCCGAGGTTGGAGACGATCCGGTGGATGTCGTTGTACTTCGATGCTCCCGGGCCAGCTGCCTTGGCGCGTGCCGGGCCGACGCCGGAGACGATGTCGACGTTCTCGACGAAGACCCGCGGGCCGTGCTTGGGCACCCAGTACGACGTCCGGTTGTTGACGGTGTTGCCGGGAGCACCGCGCGAGCCGAGAAGCTGACGCTTCGGCCGGGCGAAGTCCCCGATCGCGGAGATGTTCTGGTTGCCGAGACGGTCAACCTGGGTCGCCCCCATCATCACGTGCCGCTTGCCGTGCGCGACGACGTCGAAGACCCGCCGGAACGGGATCCAGCCCTCGACCACGTCGGCCTTGGCGAACAGCGGGGGAGTGCCGCCGAGGAAGAGCGACTCGCCGTCGGAGATCACCAGGTCCGGGTTCGAGGTCAGCTTGGCGAGCCTGACGCCGAGCATCGGCAGCATGCCCATCGGGGAGGCGAAGATCTCGCCGTCGTCCGCGAACGCATCGGCGATCGCAGCGGCACAGACCTCGGCACGCGAGCTGGTACTCATGGACGACTCCGTCGTGGGGGCGGTCATCACTTGGCTCCTTCGAGCTCGGCGTGGAAAGCGGCTACGGCCGCTTGGTAAGCGTCTTCGTCCCCGGAGAGGAACCGCGCCTCGAACGCGGCCCAGTCCTCGTCGGACCCGCCCGCAGCGGCGGCGTACGCCTTCTGGAACTTCTCGTCCCGCTCGTAGTCCGGGGTGCAGAGGGTGAAGTGCGCGCCGTTGGGGGTCTCGACGACCCCGTCGATCATCATCCTGCTGATCAGCAGCCGCTGGACCGGGGTGTCGACGGTCAGCCCTGCCGTGTCGACGATCTGCTCGCAGGACAGGTACGCCTTGTCGGCGGCCTGGACGAAGAGGTCGTCGAAGTACGGGTCGGGACCCAGGTAGGTCGCGTTGCCATGGGCGTCAGCGCGGTTCAGGTGCACCAGCGCGACGTCCAGCTTCAGTGCCGGTACGGCGGTGAGTTCCTCGAAGTCGCCGTTCTCGTCGGCGTACGGCGAGGCGACGGTTTTGATCCAGGCGTTGTTGACCAGGACGTCGGAGCCGAGCCCTGCCCGCATCGGCAGGAACGGGAGCCGCTGCGCCGCGGCGTACAGGCCGGTCTGGAACATCCCCTCGTCGAGCTCGACGATCTCCGGGATCGTGCCCTCCTGACGGGCCTTCTGGAAGTTCGGCTCCAGGGGTACGGAATCGAGGGAGACGAAGGCGTAGACGAGCTTGCGGATCTTGCCGGCACGGGCGAGCAGGCCGACATCGGCGCCGCCCCAGGACACGATCGTCAGGTCCTTCAGGTCGGAGCGCAGGATCGCCCGGACCAGTGCCATCGGCTTGCGGCGCGGGCCCCAGCCGCCGATACCGATCGTCATCCCGTCGGACAGCTGGGCGACGACCTCGTCGATCGTCATGACCTTCTCGCGTGGCTTGCTCACTTGTTTCCTGCCTTGTCGGTACCGGCGAAGTCGTCCCGCAGCTCGTCGGACACACCGGCGAGGTTGAGCTCGTAGGTGAACCCCTGCTCGAACCGGTAGCTCTTGTTCACGTCGACGGGCTCGATCCCGTTGAGTGCTTCCTTGGCTGCCCGGATCACCCGGGTGTCCTTCTCGGCGATCGAGGCAGCGACCTCCAACGCAACGGCGTCCAGCTCGGAACGAGGTGCCAGCCGGTAGACCGAACCGAACCGGTACAGCTCGGTGGCCGGGATCGTCGCCGCGGTGAAGTAGAGCGCCCGCATCATCTGCTGCGGGACCAGCCGGGCCATGTGGGTGGCAGCACCGAGCGCGCCCTGCTTGACCTCCGGGACGCCGAAGTAGGCGTCGTCACTGGCGACCACGATGTCCGCGTTGCCGACCAGTCCGACCCCGCCGCCGACGCAGAAGCCGTTGACCACAGCGATCACCGGCACCGCGCACTCGTAGACCGCCTTGAACGCGGCGAAGCAGCCCTTGTTCGCACCGATCAGGGCGTCGAACCCGGTCGTGCTCTGCATCTCCTTGATGTCGACACCAGCGTTGAAGCCCTTGCCGTCAGCGCGCAGGATCACGACCTTCGTGCTCATGTCCGCTGATGCCTCGTCGAGCGCCGTGGCGACGTCGAACCACCCCTGGACGGGGAGCGCGTTGACGGGGGGATGGGCCATCGTGATGACCCGGATGCCGTCGTCGCGCAGCTCGCTGGTGACTGCAGACATGAACGCCCTTTCGACCGGTTGTCGAGCGTGGTCGTGACACAACCAAGCACTTGCTTGGTACCCTACCAGCATGGCGCTCTCGATAGACCTGACCGGACGTGTCGTCCTCGTGACCGGTGGCTCCCGCGGTATCGGCCGCGGGATCACCGAGTCGTTCGTCGCGGCGGGCGCCACCGTGGTCACCTGCGCGCGCTCCGAGGCCGAGCCGCTGCCCGGCACCACCCACGTCGCCTGCGACGTCCGCGACCCCGATTCGGTCCAGGCGCTGGTCGACGGCATCGTCGAGAGCCACGGCCGCCTGGACGTCCTGGTCAACAACGCTGGTGGGGCGCCGGCGACCGAGGCAGCCACAGCCTCACCGCGCTTCCACGACAAGATCATCAGCCTCAACCTCAACGCTCCGCTGCTCGTGGCCCAGATCGCGAACGCGGTCATGCAGACCCAGCAGACCGGCGGAAGCATCGTGAACATCTCCTCGATCAGCGCCCACCGTCCCGCGCCCACGATCGCGGCGTACGCGGCAGCCAAGGCAGGCCTGGAGTCGTTGACCAAGAGCCTGGCGATGGAGTGGGCCCCGAAGGTGCGCGTGAACGCGATCGAGGTCGGGCTGTGCCGCACCGAGAACACCGACGACCACTACGGCGGCGACGACCGCGTAGCCAGGATCGAGGCCACCATCCCGCTCGGCCGGATGGCTCGGCCCGAGGAGGTCGGCAACGTGGCGACGTTCCTCGCCAGCGACCTCGCGTCATACGTCAGCGGTGCCAGCGTGGGTTGCCACGGCGGCGGCGAGCCCCCCATTTTTCTGCACGTCGACTAAGGAGCAGCAAGTGACCCGTCTTCTCGAAGGCCGCGTAGCCATCGTCACCGGCGCAGGTCGGGGCATCGGCCGCGCCCATGCGCTCGAGCTCGCCCGCCACGGTGCCAAGGTCGTCGTGAACGACTACGGCGTCTCGATCAACGGCGAGAAGGGCGACTCTCCCGCCGACGAGGTCGTCGCCGAGATCAAGGCGCTCGGTGGTGAAGCCGTCACGAACGGCGCCGACGTCGCCGACTTCGACCAGGCCGCAGCGATGGTCCAGCAGGCGATCGAGGTCTTCGGCGGCCTCGACATCCTGGTGAACAACGCCGGCTTCGTCCGCGACCGGATGCTGATCAACACCTCCGAGGAGGAGTGGGACGCCGTTATCCGGGTGCACCTCAAGGGTCACTTCGCGCCGCTGAAGCACGCCGGCACGTACTGGCGCAACGAGGCAAAGGCGGGCCGCCAGCGCGTCGCCCGGGTGATCAACACCAGCTCCGGTGCCGGCCTCCAGGGGAGCCTGGGCCAGACGACGTACTCGGCGGCCAAGGCCGGGATCGCCGCGATGACCCTGGTCGCCTCCGTCGAGATGAGCCGGTACGGCGTCACCGTCAACGCGATCGCCCCGGTCGCGAAGACCCGGATGACCGAGGGCGCCTTCGACACCTCCGCCATGGCCCTGCCCGAGGACAACTCGCCGATCGTCGCCTGGCTCGCCTCCGAGGAGGCCGGTGACGTCACCGGCCGGGTCATCGAGATCGACGGCAGCCAGATCTGCCTGGAGCAGGGCTGGACCCACGGCCCGAAGGCCGACGCCGACAAGCGCTGGGAGACCGAGAACGTCGGTCCTGCCCTGCGCGACCTGATCGCCCAGGCTCCGTCCCCCGAGCCGATCTACGGGGCCTGAGCTCGGGTTTCCCAACTTAAGTTGGGCGGTCTCGTGCCGTGGTTGCAACACGGTGGGGTTTCAGGGTGCCAGAAGTAGTAGCGCGATGAGTTCGTCGGGCTTGGCGTAGTCGAGGCGTTTGCGGGGTCGGTCGTT
>JAOPXD010000111.1 GCA_025965315.1 Marmoricola sp. | reverse complement strand
AGTAGTCCGGGACCTCGTTGGAGAACTCGTGCGGCCCGGTGGCCTGGGCGCCGAAGCAGGTGCTGCAGGCGTTGCGCGTGGCCGTGACCGCGGCGCTGCGGATGTCCGGCAGACCGCAGCCCTGGGCAGTGGCGGCACCACCGGAGTCGAAGGCCGACATCGAGCCCACCGAGGCGAAGTCCGAGTCGCACATCTTCTGGTACGACGCCTGGTCGGCGCCGGCGTCGGTGCGCGAGTCCATGTCGTTGAGGACCAGCTTGCGGCCGCAGATGCTCGACGTCGAGTTGAAGTACTGGACGTAGGCCTGGGTGGCCTGCTGGGCGGCCGTGAACAGACCGGGGACCGGACCGCTGAGGTCGGAGGAGTTACCGATGTTGATCGTCGTGTTGGTCATGCCGGGACCGTTCTTGAAGCCCGCGCACGAGCCGGCCTTCACGCCGGGGAGCGAGGCGGACTTGCCGGGCGTGGTCGAACCCGGGGTCGTCGAGCCCGGGGTGGTCGAGCCCGGCGTGGTCGAGCCCGGGGTGGTCGAACCGGGCGTGGTCGAACCAGGGGTCGTCGAGCCGGGCGTGGTCGAGCCCGGTGTCGTCGAACCGGGCGTCGTGGATCCCCCGGTGCTGTTCAGACCACCGGCGACCTTGTCGTTGGCGTCGCGCACCGCGGACGGCGACAGCGCCGACCCACCGCAGGCGGTCAGTACGGACAGAGCCGTCGCCACCACCCCGATCGCCAGGACCCGACGAGCCCGAACGGGCCTCACAACACTTCGCACAGCCGTACTCCTGACGCCAGTTCTTCCCGGTGAGGACGAACAGAAAGTAGATGTGCATCACATAACTGCACAAGGCCCGAAAGGTTACTTTCTGCAACGTGTTCTACCTGGAGTATGCCCTGCGTCACTCTTTGCGGTCCAGATGGCGGCGTTCAGAGTGTCGAATGATGGACAATTCCGGCGGGACGCGTCCGGTTCGCGCGATTAACCCCGAATTCGCCGGTTTCAGCGTGGTTCGAGGATGACGACCGGGATCTCCCGGTCGGTCCAGGCCTGGTAGTTGTCGAAGTCGGCGTACAGCTCGACCAGGCGCGGCCACACGGCGGTGCGCTCGTCCGGGTTCGCGGTCCGCGCACGTACCGCCCGCTTCTCGGACCTGATCTGCACCCGGGTCTCCGGGGACGCCATCAGGTTGCCGTACCACTGCGGGTTCGTCGGCAGGCCGCCCTGCGAGGCCACGACCACGACATCGGGCCCGTCGACCAGGTAGAGCAGCGGTGTCGTGAACGCCCGACCAGACTTGCGGCCGACGTGGTCGAGCAGCAGCGTCGGGACCGGCTTCTTCCAGCCGGCGCCGATCCGCCACTTGCCGCCGATCCGGCCACCGGTGAGCCGGTAGACGCGGACGTGGGCACGTCCGGCGTACTTGAGGATCTTCGGGACGATCGGCGAATCCAGTCCGTCGGGCTTAGGCTTGGTGCCGCTCACGCAGCCTCCTGACACTTGTCGGTATTGTTTGACACGTGTCAAACCTAGCGCTTAGCGTGGCGCGTGTCACACCCCAGATCCGAGCGTACCGATCCCAGGAGACCCCGCATGACTGGTGCCACGAACCCGCCGCGCACGGCCGTGATCGGAGCCGGTATCAGCGGTCTGACGATCGGCAAGATGCTCACCGACTACGGCGTTCCGTACACCTGCTTCGAGTCCTCGGACCGGATCGGCGGCAACTGGGCCTTCGGCAACCCGAACGGTCACAGCAGCGCCTACCGCTCGCTGCACATCGACACCTCGAAGGAGCGGCTGTCGTTCCGGGACTTCCCGATGCCTGCGGAGTACCCGGACTTCCCGCACCACACCCAGATCAAGGACTACCTCGAGTCCTACGCGGCCGCCTTCGACCTCAAGGACAACATCGAGTTCGAGAACGGCGTGGTCAAGGCGACCCGGCTCGAGGACGGCGGGTGGTCGATCCTCGACCAGGCGGGGACGACGCGCACCTTCGAGCACCTCGTCGTGGCCAACGGGCACCACTGGGACCCGCGGTTCGCCGACTTCCCCGGTGAGTTCACCGGGGTCTCGATCCACTCCCACCACTACATCGATCCGAAGGCACCGCTGGACTTCTTCGGCCAGCGCATCCTGGTGGTCGGTCTGGGCAACAGTGCCGCCGACATCGCCGTCGAGCTGTCCTCGAAGTCGCTGCAGACCAAGGTCACCCTCTCGACGCGGTCCGGCGCCTGGATCGTGCCCAAGTACGTCTACGGCAGGCCCTCGGACACGATGTACCGGACGACGCCGTTCCTGCCGCTGTCCTGGCAGCGCAAGGCCATGCAGCTGGCCCAGCCGATGAACGGGTCGAACAGTGCGCTCTACGGGCTGCGCGAGCCCAACCACAAGTTCTTCGAGGCGCACCCGACCCAGTCGGTCGAGCTGCCGCTACGGCTGGGCTCCGGCGACATCGCGCCGAAGCCGAACGTCTCGCGGCTCGACGGGGCCACCGTGCACTTCGAGGACGGCACCAGCGACGACTTCGACATCATCGTGTACGCCACCGGCTACAACATCACCTTCCCGTTCTTCGACCGCGACTTCCTGTCCGCCCCGGAGAACCACCTGCCGCTGTTCAAGCGGATCTACAAGCCCGGCATGGACGACCTGTCCTTCGTCGGCTTCGCGCAGTCGACCCCGACGCTGTTCCCGTTCGTGGAGTGCCAGGCCCGGCTGGTGGCAGCGCACCTGATCGGCGAGTACGCGCTGCCGACCGTGCCCGAGATGGAAGCGGTCATCAAGAGCGACGAGGCCCGCTACATCGGTCACGTCCTGAAGACCCCCCGGCACACCCAGCAGGTCGACTACTTCATCTACGAGGAGGACCTCCGGGCGCGCGAGATCCCCGCCGGCCGCAGACGCGCCCGCCACAGGGCCCTGGCCTCCCGGTGACCGAGGACTCGAACGCCTGGAACAGGCTCGTCGACCGCCGCGGGTCGAACCGCGGCGACGCCCGTCGGGACGCACTGCTGGTCGCCTTCGACGAGCTCCTGCGCGAGCAGAGCCTGGACGAGGTGAACGTCGCCGACATCTCCGGCCGGGCCGGCGTCACCCGCTCTGCGTTCTACTTCTACTTCGAGAGCAAGGCCGTCGCCGTGCTGGCCCTGATGCAGGACCTGTACGACGCAGCCGCGGACGCCAACGAGCTCCTGATCAAGGCCGAGGGCGACGCCGGGCCGCGGATCCGCGAAGCGATCACGCTGCTGTTCGACACGGTCGACAGCAGCCCGCACACCTACCGCGCGCTGCTCGAGGCGCGGGCCGGAAGCACCGTCGTCCGCGAGATGTGGGACACCGGACGGGCCGAGTTCGCAGCAGTGATCGGCGCGATGATCGCGACAGAGCGTGCAGCCGGACGTGCCACCGAGGGCCCCGACGCCGACGCACTCGCCTCGGTCCTGCTCGACCTGAACGACCACGCGCTCGAGCGGCACTCGCTCGGTTCGGGGCCACCACGCGACCAGCACATCGACGCCCTGACCTTCTTCTGGCTGCGCACCATCTACGGAGAGACCCCCTGATGACACCCGAGACGCTCACCTTCAGCTCGCAGGGAACCCCCTGCTCGGCGTGGCTGTTCCGCGCCACCCACGACGGGCTCGCCGGCGCTGCCGGCCGCCCGGTCGTCGTGATGGCGCACGGCCTCGGCGGCACCAAGGACTCCGGCCTGGCCCCGTTCGCCGAGGCGTTCGCGGCCGCCGGGCTCGACGCGCTCGTCTTCGACTACCGCGGCTTCGGCGCGAGCGAGGGCAGCCCGCGCCAGACCGTGTCCCTGGCGGGCCAGCTCGCCGACTACCGCGCCGCGATGGCTGCAGCTGCGCGTCTGGACGGCGTCGACCCGAACCGGATCGTGCTCTGGGGCGTCTCGCTCGCCGGCGGGCACGTGCTCTCCGCGGCAGCCGGCCGGGACGACGTTGCAGCGGTTGTCGCCGTCGTACCGATGGTGGACGGGCTGGCGGCCGGGTGGCACGCCACCAAGTCGCACCGGCCCGCCGAGCTGGCCCGGGCGACCGGACTCGGGATCGCCAGCCGGATCTCGGTGGCGACCGGGCGCGGCGCGAAGATGATGCCGCTCGTCGCCCGTCCCGGAGAGGTCGGCGCGATGACCCTGGACGGTGCGCTGGCGGACTACCTGAGCATTGCCGGACCGACCTGGGTCAACGAGGTCGCCGCTGATGTCAGCCTGGAGCTCGGCAGCCGGGCCCCGACCAGGGCAGCGAAGGACGTCAGCGCTCCGGTGCTCGTCCAGATCGCCGACTTCGACCAGAGCGCTCCCCCGTACGCCGCTGCGAAGGCCGCGTTCAAGGCCGGCGCCGAGGTCCGGCACTACCCCGGCGACCACTTCGACCTGTTTCCGGGCAAGCCGTTCCACGCCGCTGCCGTCCAGCACGCCACCAGCTTCCTGACCCGACACCTCACCCCGGCGGAGAGCCTCCATGTCTGAGACCGTCCAGCAGCTCGTCCGTGCGCTGGCCGGGAGCGACGCCACCGGCCTCGCCTTCGGCGAGCAGACCTGGTCCTGGCGCGACACCGTCGGCGATGCGGCCGCGCGCGCCCACGTCCTGCGCGGCTGGGCGGCGCCTGATCGCCCGTTGCACGTCGGCGTCCTGCTCGAGAACACCCCCGAGATGGTCCGGGCCCTGCTCGCCGGCGCGATCGGTGCGCACGTCACCGTCGGCATCAACGCGACCCGTCGCGGCGAGGCGCTCGCCGCCGACGTACGGCGGGCCGACTGCCAGGTGCTGCTGACCGATGCCGAGCACCTGCCACTGCTGGCCGGACTCGACCTCGGCGGGGCCCGCGTCGTCGACACCGACAGTCCCGAGTGGGCAGCGTCGGTCTCCGCAGCGCCCCGGTCCCTCGACGGGTTCGAGGAGGTCGGCGCGATGGACACCTTCATGCTGATCTTCACCTCCGGTACCAGCGGTGAGCCCAAGGCCGTCCAGGTCAGCAACTTCATGGTGGTGATGTCGGGAACCGTGCTGTCCGAGAAGTACGGACTCACCCCGGACGACGTCTGCTACTGCGCGATGCCGTTGTTCCACTCGAACGCGATCATGGCCTCGTTCGCCCCCGCGCTCTGCGGCGGTTCGACGATCGCGCTGGCCCGGAAGTTCAGCGCCACCAGCTTCCTGGCCGACATCCGGGGCTTCGGGGCGACGTACATGAACTACGTCGGGAAGCCGCTGGCCTACGTGCTCGCGACCCCCGAGCTCCCCGACGACGCCGACAACCCGCTGCGCACAGCCTTCGGCAACGAGGCCTCGGACCGCGACATCAAGGAGTTCAGCCGGCGCTTCGGGTGCACCGTGTGGGACGGCTTCGGCTCTACCGAGACGGCCGTGATCATCACCCGCACCGAGGACACCCCGCTGGGTTCGATCGGTCAGCCGTTCGAGGGGGTCGCGGTCTACGACCGCGGGACCCGCACCGAGTGCCCTCGCGCTGTCTTCGGTCCGAACGGGGTGGTGTCCAACCTCGACGACTGCGTCGGCGAGCTGGTGAACACCCAGGGTGCCGGGTTCTTCAGCGGCTACTACAACGACGAGGCTGCCACCGCCTCGCGCCTCGACGGCGGGATGTACTGGTCCGGCGACCTCGGCTACCGCGACGAGGCCGGCTTCATCTACCTCGCCGGCCGCACCGACGACTGGCTCCGCGTCGACGGTGAGAACCTCGCCGCCGCACCGATCGAGTCGCTGCTGCTCCGGCACCCGGCGATCAGCCAGGCGTGCGTGTACGGCGTCCCGGACCCGAACGTCGGCGACCAGCTGATGGTGACCCTGGTCCTGCGCGACGACGCCGCGCTGGGGACCGAGGAGTTCGAGGCGTTCCTGGCCGACCAGCCGGACCTGTCCCCCAAGGCGTGGCCGCGCTACGTCCGGCTCGCCGAGACCGTCCCGACGACGGCGACGAACAAGGTCCTCAAGCGGACCCTGCGCACCGAGGGGACCGCGACGACCGATCCGCTGTGGGAGCGAGCAGAACGGGGCCGGTCCTACGCCGCGGTCGTCGAGCTTGTCGAGACGCAGCGATGAAGGTCGCGGTCACCGGCGCTGCCGGGTTCCTGGGGCTCAACCTCGTCACGGCTCTGCTCGACCAGGGTCACGACGTCCTCGCTATCGACAGGGTGCCGGGCACCATGCCGGCCGGCCAGCACGGCACCGGCACGCTGCGCTGGGAGTCCGTCGACATCCTCGACGAGGACGCGGTCGCGAAGGCGCTGTCCGGGATCGAGGTCGTCCACCACCTGGTCGCGGTGATCACGTTGCGCCAGGAGGACCCGATCGCCGAACGGGTCAACGTCCACGGCGTGGGCTCGGTGGCGCGCGCGTCGCTGCGGGCCGGCGTACGGCGGATGGTGAACTGCGGTTCGATGGCCTCCTTCGACTACGACAAGGGCGGCACCGTCCACGAAGGAACCCGCCGCTCGACCGATCCGAGGCTGCCGGTCTACCACCGCTCGAAGTACTACGGCGAGGTCGAGCTGCTCAAGGTCGTCGACGCCGGGCTGGATGCGCTCACCTGCAACCCGACCGGGATCTACGGCCCGGTCGACCACCCGGACCGGCTCTCCCGGATGAACATCGGCCTGCTCGAGGTGGCCACCGGGAAGCTGCCGGTCAGCGTCCGGGGACTGTTCGACAGGGTCGACGTCCGGGACGTGGCGAAGGGGTTCCTGCTCGCCGAGGAGAAGGGTCGCACCGGGCACAACTACCTGCTCGGTGGGCACCGGTACGACCTCTTCGAGGCCCAGACGCGGACTGCCGAGATCGTCGGCCGCCGCGGGCCGAGGGTGAAGCTCCCGCTCGGCGTCCTGGTGGCGCTCGCCCCGTTGATCGATCCGATCGCACGCCGCTTCGGCTCGGAGTCGTTCGCGCCGGCCGCGCTGGAGAACCTGGTGATGAGCCCGGTCGTGGACCGGACCAAGGCCGGTGCCGAGCTCGGCTACGAGCCGCGGAGCACCGAGGAGACCCTGACCGACCTGGTCGCCTTCTTCGGGGCCTCAGGGCTGCTGTGAGCGGCCGGTCCTTCCCCGAGCTCGGCTGCTACGGGCTGGCCGGGCACTCGGCGACACCGCGGGACCTGATCGGCGAGGCGAAGCTGGCCGAGAGCCTCGGGATCGGCTCGATGTTCCTGTCCGAGCGGTTCAACACCAAGGATGCCGGCGTGCTGGCGGGAGCCGTCATCGCAGCCACGACCACCCTGGGGATCGGTACGGCGGCGACGAACCACAACACCCGGCACCCGCTGGTCACGGCGACGATGGCGACCACGGCGCACCGGATGTCCGGCGGGCGCTACGCCTTCGGTCTCGGCCGCGGCTTCGGGATGCTGTTCGACCTGATGGGCGTGCCCCAGGTGACCGGTGCCCAGCTCGAGGACGCCGTCGGCATCTACCGCAGGCTCTGGCACGGGCAGGCCGTCGGCGGGCACGACGGACCGGCCGGCAATTTTCCGTACCTGAACCAGGATGCGTCCTTCGACGAGGACATCCCGGTGCTGCTGATGGCGATCGGCGACAACACCCTCGACCTGGCCGGCCGGATCGCGGATGGCGTCGTGCTGCACACGTTCTTCAGCGACGAGACCCTCGCCAGGGCCGTGACCCGGATCCGGACCGCGGCCGAGCGAGCCGGTCGCGATCCTGCTTCGATCAGGATCTGGTCGGTGCTGGCCACCGTCGAGGACTCGTTGCCCACCGAGCTGAGGCTGCGCAAGCTGGTGGGTCGGATGGCGACGTACCTGCAGGGGTACGGCGCGGCCCTGGTCGCCGCGAACCGCTGGGACCCCGCCGACCTCGAGCGCTTCCGCACGCACCCGCTGGTGCAGGGCTACCCGGGGGCGTTCGACGCGATCGGCACCACCGAGGAGCTGACCCGGCTGCGCGACGAGGCAATCCCGGCGCACTGGCTGGCGGCGTCCGCGACCGGGACCGCGGAGCAGTGCGCCCGACGGGTCCTCGACCAGTTCGACGCCGGGGCCGACAGCGTGATCCTGCACGGGGCGACGCCGACCGAGATCGCACCGGTCATCGATGCCTGGCGACGGATCCGTCCCGAAGGCCGCTTCGACCACCTGCCCGCCAACCCGGGCCTCGCCCGGACCGGGCTCCGCCCGGTACAGCCCTCGGAGGAGTCCTGATGCTGCTCGACGTCCAGCTCGACGGTCGGCCCGACCATGCTGCCGAACGGGCCCGCGAGCTCGTCGGCGCCGGGGTCGACGGCCTGTTCACCTTCGAGGGCCCGCACGACGTCTTCCTGCCGCTGATCGTGGCCGCCGGCGCCTCCGAGGTGCCCTCGACCGACCTGATGACCAACGTCGCGATCGCCCTGCCCCGCAGCCCGATGCACCTGGCGAACATGGCCTACGACCTGCAGCTGCTCAGCAAGGGCCGATTCCGGCTCGGGCTCGGCTCCCAGATCAAGCCGCACATCGAGAACCGGTACGGCGGCACCTGGAGCAAGCCCGCCGCCCGGATGCGCGAGACGGTGCTGGCGACCAAGGCGATCCTGAACGCCTGGCAGGACGGCACCCGCCTCGACTTCCGGGGCGAGTTCACCAAGCACACGCTGATGCCGCCGACCTTCGTCCCCGGCCCGAACCCGTACGGCGTTCCCCCGGTCCTGCTCGGCGCGCTCGGGCCACTGATGACCAGGACCGCGGCCGAGGTCGCCGACGGCCTGCTGGTGATGCCGTTCCACAGCCACCGGCACTTCCGCGAGCGCACCCTGCCGGCGGTCGCCGAAGGCCTGGAGCTGGCGGGCAGAGAGCACCTCGACATCTACCCGCAGGCGATCGTCGCGATGGGCGACACCCCGGACGAGATCGAGGCCGCGACCTTCGGGGTCCAGGGCCTGCTCGCGTTCTACGGCTCCACCCCGGCGTACCGGTCGGTGCTGGACATCGAGGGCTGGGGCGACCTGCAACCCGAGCTCAACGCGCTGTCGAAGACCGGCGACATCATGGCGATGATCGACCTCGTCGACGACCAGGTGCTGCGCACCCTCGCCGTCGTCGGTACCCCTGCCGAGTGCGCTACCGAGATCAAGACCCGGTTCGGCGACGTCGCCGACCGGATCTGCGCCTACTTCCCCGGCTCGACCCACCCGACCAGCACCGTCCGCGCCCTCGCAACTGCCCTCAAGTAGTCGTGAGGCGCGCCGAAGTGGCACCTTGACCTTGCTGAGGACGCACGTCAGGCGCCTCGCCGATCAGATGGGGACGGCGAGGGTGGTCGGGACCAGCCGACCACGCAGGAGCATCGGTTCCAGGAGTCGCCAGCGGGCCTGCTCGCCGGCGTCCGCGCGATCCACGATCCGCTCGGAGGCAACCACCCGCTCGGGGCGGTCCTTGGCCTGCTCGGTGAGTCGGGCGGCCTCGTTCACCGCATCGCCGATCACGGTGTACTCGAGGCGTTGGGTCGCACCGATGTTGCCGGCGATCACCAGCCCGTGCGACACCCCGATGCCGGCATCCAGGTCGGGGACCTCGTCCCGGAGCCGCTGCGCCATCGTGCGCGCAGCGGCCAGCGCAGCGGCCGCAGGATCAGGCAGCTCGAGCGGTGCGCCGAAGATGCACAGCGCGGCGTCGCCCTCGAACTTGTTGACCAGCCCGCCGTACTCGGAGACCACCGAGACGACGACCTCGAAGAAGCGGTTGAGCGCCGCGACGACCTCACCGGCCGGGCGGGTGGCGGCGAAGGTGGTGCTGCCGATCACGTCGACGAACAGCGCCGCGGCCTCGAGCTCCTCGCCCCCGAGTGCGACCCCCTGGGAGAGGGCGAGCCGGGCGACGTCCTCGCCGACGTGCCGGCCGAAGAGGTCGCGCAGCTGCTCGCGCTCCCGCAGGGCGTGCACCATGTTGTTCAGCCCGGACTGCAGCTGGCCGATCTCACCGGCGTCGTCCACGGTGACAGCGACGGTCAGGTCGCCCTCCTGGATCTGGGCGAGCGCTCGGGTCAGTCCGCCGAGGGGTTCCCCCACCGACTTGGCGAACAGGACCGTGGCGAAGAATCCGGTGACCACTGCACCCAGGCCGACGACCAGACCACTGATGGAGAGCTGGTGCAGCGAGACGCCGGACTGACCGGCGAAGGCGACCATCCCGATCAGGCCGAGTACCGGGACACCGGTGGTCAGCGCCCAGATGAAGACCGCCTTCTCTCCGACGCCGGCGCTCCACCCGGCCTTCGGTGGTGCGAGCTCGAGCACCCGGGTGGTCGCCGACCTGAACAGCCGCATGCACAGCAGGTACGACGTCGCCGCCGTCGCCAGGCCGCTGATGATCACCGCCGTGGACATCTGCAGCGCGAACACCCCGCCCACGTCGAGGTTCGCGTAGAAGAAGACCACGCAGGACAGACCCCACAGCCAGACCTGCATCCAGAAGAGCCACCAGGGCAGGTTCAGGGTCAGCTCCCGCTCCTCCTCGTCGGGCGCCATCCCGCGCAACGTCCAGTCCAGCGCCCGGTGCGCCCGCGGGGCGCCGACGACGCCCAGAACGACCCAGCTGACCGCGACGCAGGCAAGCCCCAGCAGCACGTTCCCGCGGATGATCGACGAGGTCGACTCGCGCGGCGGGAACGGGATCACCACCAGGTAGTTGATCATCAGTACCGCGGCGCCGACGACGTTGGCGAACCAGACCAGGCCGATCACCTGGTACGGGCGCACGCCACGGATGTCCGGTCCGTGCATGCCGTGCCCACCGAACAACATGTCCGCATCGTGTCGGGCTGAGGGCCCGGTGGCAATGAGCCGGTCGCAATCAGCCGGCGCAATCAGCCGGGCGGCATCCGCTCGAGCAGCTCCCGGGTGATCCGCGCGGTCGCGCCCCAGACCAGCTCGCCGTCGACGGTGTACGTGTCGGTCCGGATCGGGACACCCTTGCGCAGCAGCCGCTCGGAGCGGTGACCGCGGCGCAGCTCGGCGAGCGGGAACTCCAGGACCCGGGCTACCTCGCCCGCGTGGATCGTCCAGGTCAGGCCTGCCGGGATCCTGCCGATGTACGGCGAGATCCGGAAACCGCTCACGAAGGTCCCGAACGGCGGCAGCGCCTCGACGATCTCGACCAGGTGACCTGGCAGGCCGATCTCCTCCTCGGCCTCGCGCAGCGCCGTGGTGACCAGGTCCTCGCCCGGTTCGCGTCGCCCGCCGGGGAACGAGATCTCACCGGCGTGCTTGCGGAGGTCGGCGCTGCGCTCGGTGAAGACCGCGACCGGGCCGCGCTCATCGGTGTAGACCGGGATCAGCACCGCCGCTTCGACGACGGCCATCAGCGGGCGGGCTTGGCGTCGCCGTACGGGTCGTCGCGCTCGCGCACCGCTTCGCGGAACCCGACGGTCGCGGCCCGCTCGGCGAACCCGTAGCCCTCCCGGGTGTGCCGGGCGATGCCGTCGAAGACGGTGCTGATCATCGCGGAGTTGGTGACGCCCTGCGCCATCAGCGCGCTGTTCAGTGCGAGCTTGACCATCATCAGCTGGTTGACCGGCATCGCCGCGATCCGGGACACCAGGTGCTCGGTACGGGCGTCGAGCTCGTCGGCGGGGCAGGACTCGATCGCCAGACCCCACTCCTCGGCCTGCTTGCCGGAGAGGCAGTCGCCGGTGAGCAGCAGCCGCTTCGCGCGCTGGTCGCCGAGGCGGTGCGCCCACATCCCGGCGGCGGGGACGCCCCACACCCGGGTCGGCGGGTAGCCGATCTTGGTGTCGTCGGCGCAGATGATCTGGTCGCAGTACAGCGCGATGTCGGTGCCCCCGGCGACGCAGAAGCCGTGCAGCTTCGCGACGGTGGGCTTGTTGGCGTGCAGCAGGCTGGCGAACCCCCGGTTGAAGCGGCTCATCATCGCGTAGTCGAGCATCGGGTCCCAGACCGACGACGGGTCGTGGTTGCGGGCCTGGACCCCCGGGTCGAGCACCGTGCCGGCAGCGTCGGTCACCGCGCCGGCACCCATGTCGCCCTCGGCAAAGATCGACAGGTCGTACCCGCCGCAGAACCCCTTGCCGCGCCCCGACAGCAGGATCACGTGCACGCCCGGGTCCAGGTCGGCGCGCTCGACAGCGTCGGCGAGGTCGCGCGGGGTGTCGGCCGTGATCGCGTTGCCGGCCTCGGGCCGGTTGAACGTGATCCGCGCGATCCGGTCGTCGACCTCGTAGGTCAGCGTCCGGTAGTCCTCCACTAGCTGCCTTCCGGCAGCGCGCGGTCCAGGATCGCGGTGAAGTCGGTGCCTGCCGGCAGCGTCCCGAAGGCGAAGCCGCCCTGACCGTCGAGCCGGGTCGCGCAGAACGCATCGGCCACGGCCGGCGGCGCGTGCCGCACCAGCAGCGAGCCCTGCAGGACCAGCGCCATCTGCTCGACGAGGCCGCGGGCGCGCACCTCGATGTCGGCCAGGTCGCCGAGCGAACTCCCCAGCCGGGTGACTGCGGCGTCGAGCCGTACGTCGGCACCGGCGGAGAGCGCGAGCTCCCCCATCAGCGCGTCCAGGGAAGCCGGTTCGCGGCCGAGCGCACGCAGCACGTCGAGCGCGTTGACGTTGCCGGAGCCTTCCCAGATCGAGTTCAGCGGCGCCTCCCGGTAGAGCCGCGGCATCCCGGAGTCCTCGACGTACCCGTTGCCCCCGAAGCACTCCATCGCCTCGGCGGTGAAGGCGGCGCCGCGCTTGGTGACCCAGTACTTGCCGATCGCGGTCGCGATCCGCCGGAAGGCCTGCTCGCCCTCGTCGCCACGGATGGCGCGATCGGCGGCGCCGGCGAGGCGCAGCGCCAGCGTGGTCGCTGCCTCGGACTCGATCGCCAGGTCGGCGACCACGTTGCGCATCAGCGGCTGGTCGATCAGGGTCGCGCCGAAGGCCGCGCGGTGCTTGACGTGGTGACCGGCCTCGACCAAGGCCTTGCGCATCATCCCGGCGGACCCGGTGACGCAGTCCAGGCGGGTGCAGGCGACCATGTCGATGATCGTCCTGACGCCCCGGCCCTCCTCGCCGACCAGCCAGGCGACGGTGCCGTCGAACTCGGGCTCGGAGGAGGCGTTCGAACGGTTGCCGAGCTTGTCCTTGAGCCGCGCGATCCGGAACGTGTTCCGGGTGCCGTCGGGCAGGATCCGCGGCACCAGGAAGCACGACAACCCGCCGGGCGACTGCGCGAGCACCAGGAACAGGTCGCACATCGGCGCCGAGGTGAACCACTTGTGCCCGGTCAGGGTGAAGACGCCGGACTCAGCGGTCGGGCTCGCGACCGTGGAGTTGGTCCGGACGTCCGAGCCGCCCTGCTTCTCGGTCATGCCCATCCCGGCCAGCAGTCCGCGCTTGGTGGTCGGGATCCGCAGGCCCGGGTCGTAGACCCTGCTGGTCAGCCCGGGTTCGTAGATCGCGGCCAGGTCGGGCTGGTGGCGCAGCGCCGGGATCACGGCGTACGTCATCGTGATCGGGCAGCCGTGGCCGGCCTCGGTGTGCTGCCAGGCAAGGCCGCCGGCGGTACGGGCGACGTGCGCCCCGGGACGATCGTCGACCCAGGCAGCGCCGGCCCCGCCCTCGGCGACCGAGACCCGCATCAGGTTGTGCCACGACGGGTGGAACTCGACCTCGTCGATCCGGTTGCCGTAGCGGTCGACGGTGCGCAGCTCGGGCTCGAACCTGTTGGCCTCCTCGGCCCAGCGCTGCGCCTCCTCGCTGCCGGCGAGCTGGCCGAGGCGGCGGACGTCGGGTTCGGCCCAGCCGGCGCCCTCGCGGTGCAGGCCCTCGATCAGCGCCGCGTCGTTCGAGGCGTCGTACGGCGCGTGCGGCGGCGGCTGGTTGGTGACCTCG
This sequence comes from Marmoricola sp., assembly GCA_025965315.1. GTDB lineage: Bacteria > Actinomycetota > Actinomycetes > Propionibacteriales > Nocardioidaceae > Marmoricola. The sequence goes on along the minus strand of JAOPXD010000111.1, from coordinate 11,954 downwards.
TGGGTCCCGTACTGAACAGGTTCCGTCGCAGCAGGCGTCTCCGGGGTCAGGCTCGTCGTCATGGGACCAGTATTACAACTCTTCGACGACCGACGCAAGAGTGTAAGGTAGCGTCGTGACCACCCGCCCGCTCAGCGCCCGTTCTGTCGTGCTGAGCCTCCTGCTCGGGGCGCACCCGCCCGAGCTCCCGGCCAGCGCGCTGGTCCAGGCCGGCGACCTGTTCGGCATCGCCGAGGCGACCCTGCGGGTGGCCCTGACCCGGATGGTCGCCGCAGGCGACCTCGACCGCACCGACCGCAGCTACCGGCTCAGCAGTCGGCTGCTCGCCCGCCAGCACCGGCAGGACGCAGCGCTCGACCCGGCCACCCACGACTGGGACGGCACCTGGGAGCTGGTCGTGGTGACCTCGTCGGGACGCAGCGCTGCGGACCGCGCCGACCTGCGGGCGACGCTGACCGAGCTGCGTCTCGCCGAGCTGCGCGAAGGTGTCTGGACCCGGCCCGCGAACCTCGGTCGGCCGCTGCCGGGGTGGCCGGACGGCCTGCTGGTCGAGCTCACCGCGACTCCCGCCGACGACCCCGCCGCTCTCGCTGCGCGCCTGTGGGACCTGACCGGCTGGAACGCCACCGGGCGCGGGCTGCTGTCCGACGTCGCCGCCGCGAGCAGCGATGCCGACCGCCTCGCGATCGCCGCCGCCGTGGTCCGGCACCTGCGCACCGACCCGGCGTTGCCGGCCACGCTGCTCCCCGCAGGCTGGATCGCCGACGAGCTGCGCGCTACCTACGCGACCTACCAGGACGAGCTGATCCGCACCGGGCTGAGCGTCACCCGGGTCTGACGGTTCCGGGCCTGAAGCTGCGCAGCCGGAGGCTGTTGCCGACCACGAAGACCGAGGACAGCGCCATCGCTCCTCCGGCGATCATCGGGTTCAGCAGCCCGGCGGCGGCCAGCGGCAGCGCCGCGACGTTGTAGGCGAAGGCCCAGAACAGGTTGCCGCGGATGATCGCCAAGGTCCTGCGGGACAGCCGGATCGCGTCCACCGCGACCAGCAGGTCCCCGCGCACGAGCGTCAGGTCGCTGGCCTCGATCGCGACGTCGGACCCGGTCCCCAGCGCGACCCCGAGGTCGGCCTGGGCGAGCGCGGCAGCGTCGTTGACGCCGTCGCCGACCATCGCGACCACGGACCCCTCGTCCTGCAACCGGCGTACGACGGCGACCTTGTCCGCCGGCAGCACCTCGGCGATCACGTCCGCGGCCGGGATGCCGACCTGACGCGCCACCACGGCTGCGGCCCGGGCGTTGTCGCCGGTGAGCAGCACCGGGCGCAGCCCGAGCTTCCGCAACGCCGTGACCGCAGCGACCGAGGTCGGCTTGAGCTCGTCGCCGACCACGAGCACACCCCGGGCACGGCCGTCCCAGCCGACGACGACGGGCGTCAGGCCGTCCGCCTCGGCCGCGTCGACGGCCAGGACCAGCTCGTGCGGCAGCGCGTCGAACAGTCGCGTACGCCCCACGGTGACCAGCTCGTCCTCGACCCGGCCACGAACTCCCAGCCCGGGCAGGTCGACGAAGTCCGTGACCGCGGCGAGGTCGGGCACCCCGGCACCGACGGCGCGCGCGACCGGGTGCGCCGAGCCCGCCTCGACCGAGGCTGCCAGCCGCCGTACCCGGGCCTCGTCCTCCCCCGGTACGACGACCACGGACCGCAGCGACATCCGACCGGTCGTCACCGTCCCGGTCTTGTCCAGGACGACGACGTCGGCGGCGCGGGTCGACTCGAGCACCTCGGGGCCCTTGATCAGGATCCCCAGCTGCGCGCCACGACCGGTTCCGACCATCACGGCCGTCGGCGTGGCCAGGCCGAGCGCGCACGGGCAGGCGATGATCAGGACCGCGACCGCCGCGGTGAAGGCATCGGTGGCCGAGTGCCCGGTGAGCAGCCAGCCGACCAGGGTCAGCAGCGCCAGTCCGATCACAACCGGCACGAAGACCCCGGAGATCCGGTCCGCGAGCCGTTGCACGGGGGCCTTGCCGAACTGGGCCTGCTCCACGAGCCGGGCCATCTGGGCGAGCTGGGTCTCGGCGCCCACCCGGGTCGCCCGGACCTCGAGCCGACCGCTGACGCTGACGCAGCCGCCGGTGACGACGTCCCCGGGCGCGACGTCGACGGGCAGCGGTTCCCCGGTCAGCAGCGACACGTCGACCGCCGACGTACCGGCTTCGACAACGCCGTCGGTCGCGACCTTCTCCCCCGGCCGGACGACGAACAGGTCGCCGACCTGCAGCACCGCCACCGCGATCCGGCTCTCGACCCCGTCGCGGAGAACGGCCACGTCCTTGGCACCGAGCTCGAGCAGTGCCCGCAGGGCGGCACCGGAACGGCGCTTGGCGCGCGCCTCGACGTACCGGCCCGCGAGCAGGAAGGTCGTCACAGCCGCGGCCGCTTCGAGATAGGTCTCGCCCCCGGAGACCAACGCGAACACCGACCAGCCGAACGCGGCCAGGGTGCCGAGCGAGACCAGCGTGTCCATCGTGGTGCTGCCGTGCCGCAGGTTCGTCCAGGCGGCCCGGTGGAACGGGTAACCGCCCCAGCCGACCACCGGGGTGGTCAGCACCAGCGAGACCCACTGCCACCCGCTGAAGCGCAGCGCCGGAACCATCCCGAGCACCAGCACCGGGAGGCTCAGCGCGGCCGAGACCACCAACCGGGTCCGGTCCGGAGCCGGATCGACGGCGTCGGGTTCGGGCAGCGAGGCGCCGTACCCGGCCGCGGCGACCGTCGCCATCAGCACCTCGGCGTCCAACGACTCCGGGAAGCTGACCAGCGCCTTCTCGGTGGCGTAGTTCACCGAGGCAGTGACCCCGTCGAGCTTGTTGAGCTTGCGCTCGATCCGGTTCGCGCAAGAGGCACAGGTCATCCCGGTGATCGCGAGCTCGAGGTCGGTGACGCTCATGTCAGCTCGTAACCGGCCTCGACCACGGCCGCCCGCACGACCTCGAGCTCGAGCGGCTCGGAACCCAGGACCGTCAGCGACCCGGTGGCGAGGTCGACCCGCACCTCCTCGACGCCGTGGATCTCGCTGACCTCCTCGGTCACCGACGCGACGCAGTGGGCGCAGGTCATCCCGCTGACCGTCGCCGCGAAGACGTGCGCGCTCACGACCGCACCAGCCGGGCGATCGCGTCCGAGGCTTCCTTCAGCTTCTGCGCGGCCTCGGGCCCACCCGTTCTCGCAGCGTCGAGGACGCAGTGCTCGAGATGCTCCTCGAGCAGGCTCAGCGAGACCGCCTGCAGCGCCTTCGTCATCGCGGAGACCTGGGTGAGGATGTCGATGCAGTACTGCTCCTCGGTGACCATCCGCTGGAGCCCGCGGGCCTGCCCCTCGATACGCCGCAGCCGCTTGAGGTAGTCGTCCTTGTTGCCGTGCGCTAGGTAGGAGTGCTGGTGGGTCGCCATAGTCCGATACTATACCCCCCTTGGGTATCGAAAAAGTGCGTGAGTAGTTGGTAACAGAGCCGTTACCCCGGAGCCCCGCCGATGCAACAGGAGCGGGCTCTACTCGTCCCGACCCACGGAGGTTTCCCAGATGTCACCGAGTACCGGATCGTGAGCCGCGGTTACACCCACGACGTTCCGGGGGATGCGGCCTGGAGCACGCCGCTGCGCGCCGGACGGCACGTCACGCTGACCTCGCTCGGAGCCGGTGCCAATGCGTCCGTGCTGCTGTTCGGACCGGACAGGCTGGACCGGCTCAACGTGCCGGACACGCTGAAGGCGCAGCTGTCGGCGTGCATCAGGCCGCCGATGGTGCTGATGTCGGACCGCGGGCTGGCGCTGGCCTCGGTCGTCGCCTCGACCCTGGACTGGCACGACTGCCTGACCGGCTTCGTCCGCGAACCCCTCCTGGTCACCGAGCTCGCGAAGCACGGTCTCGGCGAGCACGACCTGCACGGCAGTGTGAACTTCTTCAGCCGGGTGACACCGGCTGGTGACGAGCGCGGAACCCTCACCTGGTCCCCCGGGCACGGCAGCGAGGGCGACAGCGTCACGCTGCGCACCGAGCTGGACCTGCTGCTGGTGCTCAGCACCTCCCCGCACCCCCTGGCGCCGGCCGGGTATGAGCCGGCCGGCGTCAGGGTCGAGGTCGCGCACGCACCGCACGTCGACGCCGAGGACGCCAGCGTCCTGTTCCGTCCCGAGTCCGCCCGGGCGCTGGAGATGTCCCGGAGGTCGGTGGCATGACCGACTCGCTGACCGCCGCGACCGACGTCGACCTGGTCGTCCAGCCCGGCGACGGCGCGCTGATCAGGGTCCCCGCCGGGGGCCGGCTGCGGATCGTCGACACCGAGGGCAACCAGGCGGTCGACACGTTGTTCTACGACGCCGACGACATCGCCAACCGGTACTCCGCGTTCGACACGATCCGCGAGCAGGGAGCGGTCTACCTGAGCACCGGGTCCCGGTTGCTGTCGGGCCGGCTCGACGAGCTCGCCGTCATCACCAGCGACACCTGCGGGCGCCACGACACCGTCGGTGGCGCCTGCGCGCAGGAGTCCAACGCGATCCGGTACGGCGAGCGCACCCGGCACCAGCACGCCTGTCGGCAGACCTTCCTGGCCTACGGGGCACCGGCCGGGATCGGCCAGCGCGAGCTCGGCCACAACATCAACTTCTTCATGAACGTCCCCGTCGACGCCCGCGGGTCGCTGAGGTTCGACGACGGCATCTCGGGCCCGGGCCGGTACGTCGAGATCACCGCGACCCGGGACGTGCTGGCGCTGGTCAGCAACTGCCCGCAGCTGAACAACCCGTGCAACGGGTGGAACCCGACCCCGGTCCAGCTGCTCGGTCGCTGGACCTGACGGACCTCATCGGGACGCGGTGATGGATTCCCGCTGTGCGGCGACCGCGGCGCGCGGGCCGGTCTTGCCGAGCACCCGACCGATGACCGTCACGACCCCGTACGCCGACAGGGTGCAGACACCGCCCGCGACGACGTCGAGCCCGAAGTGGTTGGCCGTGGAGATCACCACGAACGCCTGCAGCGTCGGGTAGGCAACAGCGGCGATGCGCCACTTCTTGCTGCCGAAGTTCCACATCTGGATACCGCACCACAGCGACCAGCCGAAGTGCAGCGACGGCATCGCGGCGTACTGGTTCGTCGCGTCCCCCAGACCACGAGGAGCAGAAGCAGCGCTCCCCCACCATCCCCAGGCCGAGAAGTTCCGCATCACGTCGATCGAGTCGATGTCGGGCACCAGCCGGGGCGGCGCCACCGGGTAGTTCGCGTAGACGACCAGCGCGAACGCGCAGGCCAGCACGAGGGCCCAGTAGCCGCGCCAGTACAGCCACCCACCGCGCTTGCGCGACAGGATCAGCACCACCGGCGTCATCACGTAGTGCATCAGCGCGTAGAAGTAGCAGGCAGCGACCGCGAGCACCGTCACTCCGACGAGCCAGTGGTTCAGGCCGCGCTCGACGTGCGTGAAGACCCAGCCCTCGAGGCGGACGATGTCGTGCGCGTGCGCCATGGCTGCAGCCTTGTGGCTCGGACCACCACCAGCGCGAACGACGTTGTAGATCACTGCGAGGACGACCAGGGTCCCGAGCTCGATCGCAGCCTGGACAGAGAACAGGCGACGCCCGCCCTCCGCCCTGACCGTGGACTCGACCTCGGCGACAGCCACGCTCAGACCGCCAGCTCTTCGGCCGACACCAACGGGTCGACGTCAGCCGGGCTGGTTGCTGCAGCCTTGCCGCCGCGCAGCGGGACTTCCTGGATGAACCACGAGGCCACGAACCCGACGATGATGAGCAGGGACGCGACCAGGAAGATCGTGTGCGTGCCGGCGACGACGGCGTGCTGGAAGGCGTGGATCGCTGTCGGGCTCTTGCCCCGCAGCAGGTTCGGCGTCAGCCCCCTCAGCTGCTTGACACTTCCCAGAGCGGCCGCGGCGGCGGGGTGGTCCCGCAACGACTGCGCCTGCTGGTGGAAGAAGACGGTGCCCAGGATCGCGACCCCGATCGAGCCGCCGAGCGTTCGCACGAAGGTGAAGGTTCCGGTACCGGCACCCAGGTCCTTCATCTGGACGCTGTTCTGGGCGATCAGGTTGGTCGTCTGCATCAGGCACCCGAGCCCGAGTCCCATCACGACCATGAACAGCGCGGAGCGCAGCGTCGTGGTCCCGACGTCCATCGTCGAGAACAGGTACAGCCCCGCCCCGAGCAGGACGGTGCCGACGATCGGGAACGCCTTGTACCGCCCGGTGCGGCTGATGAACTGGCCGCCGCCGAGCGAGGTGGCCATCAGGGCGAGCATCATCGGCATCAGCAGCAGACCGCTGTTGGTCGCCGACTTGCCCTGGACGAACTGCTGGAACTGCGGCAGGAACGTGATCGTGCCGAACATCGCGAAGCCCGCGATGAAACCCATCACGGTGGACAGCCTGAAGTTGCTGCTCGAGAACAGGTGCAGTCCGATGATCGGCTCCGGCACCCGGCTCTCGACGACCAGGAAGATCACGAAGAACACCGCAGCGATCGCGAACAGGGTGACGATCTGCCACGAGCCCCACGCGTACTGGGTGCCGCCCCAGGTGATCGCGAGCACCAGCGAGACGATCCAGGTCGTCAGCACCCCGGCACCGGTCCAGTCGATGATGATCTTGTCGGTACGCCGGGCCTCGGTCGACAGGTGCAGGGTCGACCAGATCACCGCGAGGGCGATCACCCCCAGCGGCAGGTTCACGTAGAAGTTCCACCGCCAGGAGACGTGGTCGGTGATGAAGCCACCGGCGAGCGGGCCGCCGATCATGGCGACCGGCATCACCGACATCATCACGCCCATGTACTTGCCTCGCTCGCGCGGCGGGACCAGCATGCCGAGCACCGACATGATCCCGACCATCAGGCCGCCGGCACCGATGCCCTGGAACGCGCGGAACATGATCAGCTGATTCATGTTCTGGCTCAGCCCGCACAGGGCCGAACCGACCAGGAACAGCACGATCGCGGTCATGAACGTGTACTTGTGGCCGAACAGGTCGCCGAGCTTGCCCCAGATCGGGGTCGCCACCGCGGACGCCAGGATGTAGCCGGTGACCACCCAGGACAGGTGGTCGGCACCGCCGAGGTCTCCGGCGATCGTCGGCAGCGCGGGCGCGACGATCATGTTGTCGAGCTGAGCGAGCAGCATCGCGACGACCAGACCGCTCATCGCGGTGATGATCTGCCGCGGCGTCAGCTGCATCCCGCTGTCGGCTGTCGCCGTACTGGTGGTCTCCTCAGACAAATTTCACACCTGCTCCGCTCGTGCCGTTCGTAGTTGCCTACCGCTCGGTAAACTATCTACTGACCGATCGGTAAGCAACTAGATTAGGCTCTGCCCCGTGAAGACTGCGAACGCGACGCGCCCGCCAGGTATTCCGGGTACCCGGGACCGGATCCTCTCGGTTGCGCTCACGCTCTTCACCGAGAAGGGGTACGACGCCACCTCCATGCGCGAGGTCGCCGAGCAGCTCGGCATCACCAAGCCGGCGTTGTACTACCACTTCGACAGCAAGGAAGACATCGTCCGGACCCTGCTGGTCGACATCGAGACCCAGGTGGAGGGCCTCGTCGCCTGGGCGCGCGAGCAGCCGTTCTCCGCCGACCTGCGCTGCCAGGTCCTCGCCCGCTGGTCAGACATCATGCAGGCGCACGGCCTGACCGCGTTCCGGTTCTTCGTGGCGAACCGGCAGGTCGTTCTCGAGATCAGCCCGGACCGGACCGGCATGCACGCCCGGATGGGGGAGCTGTACGCACTGCTCGCGCCCGGATGCCCGTCGGTGGAGGAACAGCTCCGGGTCCGGCTCGCGCTGATGGCCGTGAACATGGCCGGCTTCGTCGGCGCCGACATCGACGCCCCCGAGGCCGAGCTGCTCAACGCCGCCCGCCGGCTGGCCGTCGAGCTGATGCCGCCCGGGGCCTGACGCAGCAGATGTCCGAGACACCGAACGGGTCGCCCACCGGCGACCTCAGAGATCTGCTCGACCTCGAGATGGTCGAGGAGAACACCTACCGCGCGAACTACGTCTTCGACGAGGACTGGCCGCTCTACGGCGGCCAGGTGGCGGCCCAGGCGCTCCTCGCCGCCGGGCTGACCGTCGACAGCGAGCGCCCGCCGCACTCGTTGCACGGGTACTTCCTGCGCGCCGGTGACGCCTCCCGGCCGACGCTGTTCAAGGTCGACCGGGACCGCGACGGCCGCTCGTTCTCCGCCCGTCGGGTGGTGGCGGTCCAGCGCGGCGAGGTGATCTTCTCGGCGTCGGTCTCGTTCGCGGCGGCCGCCGAGGGCCTGGATCTCCAGGCGCCGGAGCTGCCCGCGGTGACGCCGCCCGAGGACTGCCTGGAGTGGATCGCGCCACGGATGTTCTCCCTCGAGGTCACCATCCCGCCCGAGGACGGGGTCAGCGCGTGGCCGGCCCGCTTCTGGTCACGCTTCACCACCGACATCGGTGACGACGTGCTGCTGAACGCCGCGGCCCTGACCTACCTCTCCGACGTCTCCGCGGACCTGCACAGCTTCGCCACCGACGGCTTCATCCCGGCCGCGAGCCTGGACCACGCCGTCTGGTTCCACCACCCGGCGCACCTGCAGGACTGGGTCTTCACCGACTACACCGCACGCGCGATCGCCGGCAACCGGGGGATGTACACCGGGTCCCTCTGCGACCGCTCCGGCCGGATGGTCGCCAGCGTCGCGCAGGAGGCCCTGTACCGGAAGCTCCGCTGAGCCACGCTCAGATGTCGGTGACCCTGACGCCGGCGTGCGCCTTGTAGCGACGGTTGATGCTGATCAGGTTCGCGGTCAGCGCCTCGACCTGGTGCGCGTTCCGGATCCGGCCGCCGTACACGCCACGGACGCCGGGGATGGTGTCGGCGAGCGCCTGGACCAGGTCGGTCGCGGCGCGGTCGTCGCCGAGGACCAGGACGTCGGTACCGAGGTCGGAGACCTCGGGGTCCTCCAGCAGGACCGCGCTGACGTTGTGGAACGCACCGACCACGGTGCTCCCGGTGAGGATCGCGGCCGCCTGCTGGGTCGCGGATCCCTCAGCGACCGGAAGGGCATAGGCACCCTGCTTGTCGAAGCCGAGCGGGTTCACGCAGTCGACCACGATCTTGCCGTCCAGGGCCGGCTTGAGCTCGGCGAGCAGCTCGCCGTGGCCGTCCCACGGCACGACGACCAGGACGATGTCGCCGGCTTCGGAGGCGCCACGGTTGTCCGAACCTGCGACCGGTACCCCGATCGCCTCGGACAGCTCGGCTGCCGCAGCCGCACCCTTCTCCGCCGTACGGCTGCCCAGGACCACGGACAGACCCGACTGCGCGAAGCGACGGGCCAGGCCCCGGCCCTGCGGGCCGGTACCGCCGAGAACGGCGATCGTGAGCGTGGTCAGGTCGGTGGTCGCCTCGGGCGCTTCGGAAGTCACGGGCCGTACGTTACGGGGCCCTTGACCGGCCGGGATACTCGGGGAAACTGGAACGAAACGTTCACCGGCGAAGATAGCTCGCAACCGACGTCTCGGAGGCACTTGATGACCATCGTCCGCGCAGCGATCTCACAGACGACCTGGACCGGCGACAAGGCCTCGATGCTGGACAAGCACGAGCAGTTCGCCCGGGACGCGCAGGCGCAGGGCGCCCAGGTGATCTGCTTCCAGGAGCTGTTCTACGGCCCGTACTTCGGGATCACCCAGGACAAGAAGTACTACGCGTACGCGGAGCCGGCCGACGGGCCGGTCGTGCAGCGCTTCGCCGCCCTCGCCGCGGAGCTCGGCCTGGTGATGGTGCTGCCGATCTACGAGGAGGAGCAGACGGGGGTCTACTACAACACCGCCGTCGTGGTGGACGCCGACGGCACGATCCTCGGCAAGTACCGCAAGCACCACCTCCCGCACGTGGAGAAGTTCTGGGAGAAGTTCTACTTCCGGCCCGGCAACCTCGGCTACCCGGTCTTCGACACCGCGGTCGGCAAGATCGGCGTGTACATCTGCTACGACCGGCACTTCCCCGAGGGGTGGCGCGAGCTCGGGCTGAACGGCGCCCACATCGTCTTCAACCCGAACGCCACCAAGCCCGGGCTGTCCAACCGGCTCTGGGAGATCGAGCAGCCGGCTGCCGCGGTCGCGAACGGCTACTTCGTGCTCGCGCCGAACCGGGTCGGCCTCGAGGACAACGAGTACGGCGACGAGGCGGTGAACTTCTACGGCACCAGCCAGGTCGTGGATCCGCGCGGCAACTACGTCGGCGAGCTCGGCAGCGGCACCGAGGAGGAGCTGCTGGTCCGGGACCTCGAGATGGACCTGGTGCGCGAGATGCGCGACGACTGGCAGTTCTACCGCGACCGGCGGCCCGACTCCTACACCCAGATCGCGAAGCCGTGAGGAGCACCCGATGACAACGCTGATCAAGAACGGCACGGTCGTGAACGCCACCGGCCGGCACCCGGCCGACGTCCTCGTCGACGGCGAGAAGATCGTGGCGCTGCTCCTCCCCGGCTCCACCGCGCTCGGCGAGATCGATGCCGACACGGTGATCGACGCGACCGGCAGGTACGTGATCCCCGGCGGGGTGGACGCACACACCCACATGGAGCTGCCGTTCGGCGGCACGAACGCATCCGACACCTTCGAGACCGGCACCCGGGCGGCTGCCTGGGGCGGCACCACCACGATCATCGACTTCGCGGTGCAGAAGACCGGCGAACGGATCGAGGACGGGCTGGCCGCCTGGCACGCCAAGGCCTCGGGCAACTGCGCGATCGACTACGGCTTCCACCAGATCATCGGGGGCGTCGACGAGTTCTCGCTGAAGTCGATGGAGACCCTGGTCGCCGAGGGCATCACCAGCTACAAGCTGTTCATGGCCTACCCGGGCGTCTTCTACTCCGACGACGCCCAGATCCTCAAGGCGATGCAGAAGGCCGCCGACCTCGGACTGCTGACGATGATGCACGCCGAGAACGGACCGGCGATCGACGCGCTGGCCGAGCAGCTCGTCAGCCAGGGCAAGTCCGATCCGTACTACCACGGGATCGCGCGCGCCTGGCAGATGGAGGAGGAGGCCACCCACCGGGCGATCATGCTCGCCGACCTCACCGGGGCCCCGCTGTACGTCGTGCACGTCTCGGCCAAGCAGGCCGTGGAGCAGCTGGCCTGGGCCCGCGACAAGGGCAAGAACGTGTTCGGCGAGACCTGCCCGCAGTACCTGTACCTGTCACTGGAGGACCAGCTCGGCTCGCGCAGCGACGAGTGGGGCAGCTTCGACGGCGCCAAGTGGGTCTGCTCCACGCCGCTGCGCGCCCGCGCCGAGGGCCACCAGGACTCGATGTGGCAGGCGCTGCGGACCAACGACCTGCAGATGGTCTCGACCGACCACTGCCCGTTCTGCATGAAGGACCAGAAGGAGCTCGGCCGCGGCGACTTCCGGGCGATCCCGAACGGGATCGGCTCGATCGAGCACCGGATGGACCTGATGTACCAGGGTGTGGTCACCGGCGAGATCAGCGTGGAGCGCTGGGTCGAGCTGACCTCGACCACGCCGGCCCGGATGTTCGGGATCCACGGCACCAAGGGCGTGATCGCGCCCGGCGCCGATGCCGACATCGTGGTCTACGACCCGAACGGGCACACCTCGATCGGGGTCGGCGAGGGCCGCACCCACCACATGAACATGGACCACTCGGCGTGGGAGGGCTACGAGGTCGACGGCCACGTCGACGTCGTCGTCTCGCGCGGCACCGTGCTCGTCTCCGACGGGCAGTTCCACGGTCGCGCCGGCCACGGCCGCTACCTCAAGCGCGGCCTCACCCAGTACCTCGTCTGAGAAGGAGCAACCCCGTGGACTTCGGCGTCGTGCTGCAGACCAACCCACCCGCCTGGCGCACCGTCGGCCTGGCCAAGCAGGCCGAGGAG
>JAOPXD010000080.1 GCA_025965315.1 Marmoricola sp. | reverse complement strand
ACACCGGTCGGCACGACGACGGCCTGCAGGTAGGCGAACAGAGGCCGCAGCGCGAAGTCGATGACCATCGAGTGGCGGGCTGTCCCACCGGTCGCTGCGAGAAGCACGAACTTGCCGATGAGGGCGTCGTTGTCCATGGCGTCGACGAACGACTTGAACAGGCCCGGGTAGGAGGCCTTGAACGTCGGAACGGCCACGATCAGCGCATCGGCCGCGCCGACCTGGTCGTACACGTGCTGCAGGCGAGGGGCGGCGAAGCCGGTGAGGGCCGCGTCGGTGATCTCGTGGGCCAGCTCGCGCAGGTTGACCACCTCGATGCTGGCACCACCGAGGGCGGTGCCGGCGGCGGCGCCGAGCCGGTCGGCCAGCATGCGTGTGGTCGACGGCTCGCCGACACCGGCGGACAGCGCCACGATCCGGGTCATGCGGAGACTCCCTCGTTCAGTGCGGCGTCGCGCGCGGCGACACGGGCGGCGTGGGTGGGGGCGTCCGGCACGTTCGCCGGGCGGCGCGCGTCGAACTCGGCGCGCATCGTGGGCAGGATCTCGCCGAGCAGGTCGAGCTGCTCGAGCACCGTCTTCAGCGGCAGGCCGGCGTGGTCCACGAGAAACAACTGGCGCTGGTAGTCGCCGAAGTAGTCGGCGAAGGCCAGCGTGCGCTCCAGCACCTGCTGCGGGCTGCCGACCGTGAGCGGCGTCTGCTCGGTGAAGTCCTCCATGCTCGGCCCGTGCCCGTAGACGGGCGCGTTGTCGAAGTACGGCCGGAACTCGTTGACCGCGTCCTGGCTGTTCTTGCGCATGAAGAACTGACCGCCCAGGCCGACGATGGCCTGCTCGGGAGTGCCGTGGCCGTAGTGCTCGAACCGGCGGCGGTAGAACTCGACCATCCGCTGGGTGTGCTCGGCCGGCCAGAAGATGTGGTTGGAGAAGAAGCCGTCGCCGTAGTAGGCCGCCTGCTCGGCGATCTCGGGACTGCGGATCGAGCCGTGCCAGACGAAGGGCGGCTCACCGTCGAGCGGACGCGGGGTCGAGGTGAAGCCCTGCAGCGGCGTACGGAACTTGCCTTCCCAGTCCACGTTCTCCTCACGCCACAGCCGGTGCAGCAGCGCGTAGTTCTCGATCGCCAGGCCGATCCCGTCGCGGATGTCCTTCCCGAACCACGGGTAGACCGGGCCGGTGTTGCCGCGGCCGAGCATCAGGTCCATCCGCCCGTCGGCGAGGTGCTGCAGGGTCGCGTAGTCCTCCGCGATCCGGACCGGGTCGGTGGTGGTGATCAGCGTCGTCGAGGTGGAGAGCTTGATCCGCTCGGTCTTCGCGGCGATGTAGGCCAGCGTCGTGGTCGGGGCGCTCGGGACGAACGGAGGGTTGTGGTGCTCGCCGGTCGCGAACACGTCCAGCCCGACCTCCTCTGCCTTGATCGCCATCGCGACGGTGTTCTTGATCCGCTCGTGCTCGGTCAGCGTGCGGCCGGTCGTCGGGTCGGTGGTCACGTCTCCGACGGTGAAGATTCCGTACTCCATGGGGTCCTCCCTGGCAGTTAGTTAACTATTCAACCACAATGGCACTCCGGACATTCCGCGTAACCGGCGTCACTGCGCCGTCGTTGACAAGTCCGTGCCCCGACTCTCACCGCGTCGCATCGTCCCGCTCGCCGCTCTCGCTCTCACCGCTGCTGCGCTGGGTGCCACCGGACTCGCCCAGAACGCCGTCGCCGACGCTCCGCCGTACACGGTGCAGACGCTGCACTTCAAGGTGAACGTCGGGCCGACCGGGTCCAAGGCCTGCGACGTCATCGGCGACCTCTACCTGCCCTCGGGCGCGAGCAGCGCCAACCGGGTGCCGGCGATCCTGACCAGCAACGGCTTCGGCGGCTCCAAGGACGACCAGGCCGGCATCGGCAAGGCCTTCAGCGAGCGCGGGTACGCGGTGCTGTCGTACTCGGGCCTCGGCTTCGGCGGGTCGACCTGCCAGGTCACCCTCGACGACCCTGACTACGACGGCCTGGCCGGCAAGCAGCTGGTCAGCTACCTCGGCGGGGCCAGCGGGATCGCCTACACCGACGCCGCCCACAAGACGCCCGCACCGGTGCTCGACGTGATCAAGCAGGACCCGGTCGCGCACAACGGCCAGGTGATCGCGAACGACCCGCGCGTCGGCATGATCGGCGGCTCGTACGGCGGCCAGAACCAGTTCGCGATCGCCTCGGTCGACCCGCGGGTCGACACGATCGTCCCGATCATCACCTGGAACGACCTGTCGTACTCGCTGGCACCCAACAACACCGACCAGACCACCGGCGTCACCTCCTCGAACTCCGGCGCGACCAAGCTGACCTGGGGCCTGTTCTTCTCCGCCGACGGCATCCTGGACGGACTCGAGAACGCGCAGGCCGACCCGGGCCGGCTGTTCCCGTGCCCGAACTTCGCGACCTTCGTCTGCCCGGCCCTGGTGAACGCCGGCGCGCTCGGCTACATGGACGCGGCCTCCGCGACCGCGCTGCGGCACGCATCGGTGGCGTCGTACATGTCCCGGATCACGATCCCGACGCTGCTGATGCAGGGCGAGACCGACACCCTCTTCAACCTCAACGAGGGCATCGCGAACTACCAGGCGCTCAAGGCCCAGGGCACCCCGGTCAAGATGATCTGGCAGTCCTGGGGCCACTCCGACAGCACCCCGGCCCCGGGCGAGATCAGCCTGGGCAACCCGGACCCGGCCACCCAGTACGAGACCGGGCGGGTCGCCGACTGGTTCGACCACTACCTCAAGGACAGCTCGGTCGGCACCGGCCCGGAGTTCGCGTACTTCCGCAACTGGGTCGACTACAGCGGCATCGCGACGCCGGCGTACGCAACCTCGGACACCTTCCCGGTCGGAGCGGCGAAGAGCTACTTCCTGTCCGCCGGCAAGTCGCTGGTCACCTCGCCGGCTGCCATCGCGAAGGGGAGCCAGACGCTGGTCACCCCGCCGGCCGGAGCCCCGGAGGAGTACGCCGGGCTGGACGCGCTCGGTGCTGCCGGCGGCGGCAACCACGCCGAGGTCGACTGGGCCGGGACGTACGCCGACTACCTGACCCCGGCGCTCACCAGCACCCTCGACGTGGTCGGCTCGCCGAAGGTGACGCTCCAGGTCAGCGCGCCGATCGCGGCGAAGAGCCAGGCACTGAAGGAGTCCGGCCAGCTGGTCCTGTTCGTGCGGATCCAGGACGTCCCGCCGGGCGGCAAGGGCCGCGACATCAACTACCTGACCGCGCCGGTCCGGATCGCCGATGTCACCAAGCCGTTCACGGTCACGCTGCCTGCGTTCGTGCACCGCTTCCCGGCCGGCGACAGGATCCGGCTGATCGTGTCCGGCAGCTCGCTGAACTACCGCGGTGGGTTGCTGTCCAACCCGGTGACCATCACGACCGGGAGCACCTCCCAGGTCCTGACCCTGCCGATCGTCGACTGAGGAACGAGGTCACCCGACATGGACAAGTTCAGGCCTCGCGGATGCCAAATCGGTCCCAGGCACGACGGAGCGGGCCGGGTGCCCACCAGTTCCACCTGCCGAGCAGCTTCATCGTTGCGGGAACGAGCATCGCTCGGACAATGGTTGCGTCGACCAGGAGAGCGACCAGCATGCCGACGCCGATCATCTTCATGAACACGATCCCGCTGGTGGAGAACCCGCCGATGACCACGGCCAGCAGCAGCGCGGCCGACGTGATGATCCGTCCGGTCTTCTGAACCCCGACAGCCACCGCCTGGGCGTTGCGCTCGTTCGGGTCGGTGCCCGAGCCTGCTGACCGGTCCCACTGCTCGCGGACCCGGCTGAGCAGGAAGACCTCGTAGTCCATCGACAGCCCGACCAGGATCGCGAGCATGAAGATCGGCTGGGTCGCGTCCAGGAACCCCGTCGAGGTGTAGCCGAGGAAGCCCTGCAGGTGGCCCTGGGCGAAGATCCAGGTGATCACCCCGAACGAGGCGCTGATCGAGAGCAGGTTCATCACCACCGCCTTGACCGGCAGCACCACCGAGCCGAACGCCAGGAACAGCAGCACCAGCATGACCGTGACGATGATCCCGGCCATCCAGGGCAGGTGGTGCTTGATCGAGGCCAGCAGATCCACGGTGTTCGCGCTCAGCCCCCCGATCAGGACGTGCTCGTTGCCCGGCCCTGGCAGCGCGCGCAGGTCCTCGACGATCGTCCGGGACGCCTCGGTCTGGCTGTTGCCCATCCAGGTGGCACGCAGCAGCGTCGCCCCCGAGGTCTGGTCCACGGTCCGTACGTCGAGAACGCCGGGCACCGTCTTCGCGGTGGCCGTGTACGCCGCGACCGCGGTCGGGTCGGCCGTCTCCAGGAGCAGGTTCGCCGTCGACTTCTCCTGGCCGAACTCCTGGTTGAGCTTGACGGCGGCGACGTGCGCAGGCTGGCTCGGCGGCAGCACCCGGTAGTCGACCGATCCCCAGGTCACGCCGAGGAAGGGTGAGGCGACCAGGAGCAGGAACCCGATGATCACGGCCATCACGATCACCGGTCGGCGCATCACCGCGTGCGCGAGCCGGGCCCAGGCACCGTGCTCGTCGTCGATAGGGACGGGCTTGCCACGCCTCCACGGCATCCGGCCGGCATCGATCCGGCGGCCGAGCAGCAGCAGCACCGCAGGCAGCACGGTGAGCGCGGTGGCGACCCCGACGAGCACGGCCGTCACCCCGCCGTACCCGAGGCTGCGCAGGAAGTTCTGCGGGAACACCAGCAGTGCCGACATCGCGGCAGCGACGGTGAACCCGGAGAAGAGCACCGTCCGGCCGGCGGTCTGGAGGGTCGTCGTGATCGCCTGCTTCGGCGCTGTCTCGTCGTCCTCGGGAAGCTTGGCGAGCTCCTCGCGGTAGCGGCTGATGATGAACAGGGCGTAGTCGATCGCCAGGCCCATGCCGAGCAGCGAGATCACGTTGATGGAGAACACCGAGACCTCGCCGAAGTGGGTGATCACCCGGACCAGCGCCAGCGCGCCGATCACCGAGATGCCGCCGACCATCACCGGCATCAGCGCCGCGACCAGGCTGTCGAAGATCAGCAGCGACAGGATCAGCACCAGCGGCAAGGTGATCAGCTCGGAGCGCTGCAGGTCGGAGGCGACCGTCTCGTTGACCCCCTTGTAGACCGCCCACGGGCCGGCGATGTCGGTGCTGAGGCCGTGGGCCTCCAGGGTGGGCTCGACGAGGTCGTTGTTGTCGGACTGCCTGGCCTGGTCCTTGCCGGCGAGCGAGATCAGCACCTGGACCGCATGCTTGTCGGTGCTGATCATCCCCGGGTCCTTGGTCGTCCACGGCGTCAGGATCGCGGTGGTGGTGCCCTCCGGGATGCCGGCGATGGTCTTCTCGACGTCGGCCCGGAAGGCCGGGTCCGCAGCGGTCATCGTGGTGCTCCGGTAGAGCACGATCAGGTCGATGTTCTTGCTCCCGAAGACCTCGCGCTCGTGGGCGAGCTCCTTGGCCGAGTCGCTGTTCTTGTCGTCGAACCCGCCCTTGCCGAGGTGGTCGAAGACGCCGACGCCGTACCCGCCGGCGACGACCACCGCGATGAAGGCGGTGACGACGACGTACCGGGCGCGGTGGAGGAGGACCTGGGTCCAGCGGTTCAGCATGACGAGCTCCTGACAGGGTGACGCCCGAGGTTTACACCGTTAACTGTAAACGGTGTAAACTATGTCCTGTCAAGTCCTATGATCGGAAGTGACCATGACGACAGTGCAGAGCTCGCGTGCCGTGACGCATGCCGCCACCACGGCGCGCATCGTCGCTGCGGCGCGCTCGCTCCTGGTCAACCGCGGCGAGGTGACGCTTCGCGCAGTCGCCCGCGAGATGGGGATGACGGCGCCCGCCCTCTACCGGTACGCCGCCAGTCATGAAGAGCTGATCCGGATCGTCGCGATCTCCATCGACGCCGACGTCGCCGACCGGATCACCGCCGCTTCCGAGCTTCAACCTGCCGACGACCACGCTGCCCGGCTGATCGCCGCTGCGGTGGAGTTCCGGCGCTGGGCGCTGCAGAACCGGGAAGAGTTCGCGTTGGTCTTCACCAACGTCGACGTGGACTGCCTCGACGAGTTCAACATGTCGGCCTCGACCGGGATGAAGTTCTCCGAGCTGCTCTTCGCGCTGTGGGCCGAGAAGCAGTTCCCGATCCCCTCCCTGGCAGATCTCGACCCTGGCCTCGCCGAGATCCTCCGCGACCCGCAAGTTCCCGCCGACCTGTCCGGCGTACCGGACGAGATGCGCGGCCTGGTCTGGATGCTCGAACGAGCCTGGTCACGCCTCTACGGCACCGTCACCCTCGAGGTCTTCCGGCACATCGACCCGCGCATCGTCGAGCAGGCGCACCTGTTCCGCGCGATGATCGAGGACCAGGCGGCGCCGCTCGGCCTGGTCGAGGACCTGCCGAGGCTGCGGGCCCTGATCAACGACCTGCTCGCCTGACGCCTGCGTCTGCTGGCACTACCTCTTCTGGAACAGACCCATCAGGTTGCCCTCGACGTCCTTGAAGTACGCCGCGTAACCGATCTCGCCAACGTCCTGACGACCGAGGACGGCCATCCCCCCGAGCGACTCGATCGTCGCGAGGGCCTCGTCGATGTCGTCGACGTCGATGGTGATGACCGGGCGGTCGGTGGGCGACTCGCGCTTGAGCATGCCGCCGCCGATGTAGCCGGCCTCGGTGGGGACGCCGGTCTGCTTGTCCGCCGGCCCGGACTGCACGATCGAGTAGTGGATCTCGGGGAAGTCCAGGATCCGCCAGCCGAAGGCTTCCTTGTAGAACTTCCGGGCCCGGTCCCCGTCGTCGTAGGGGATCTCGAAGTGCACGACGCGTCCAGTCATGGCGCCAGACTAGCCGGGGTGCCTCGCGAACGAACATGCACAACCGCCCCCCACGTCCCGGAGCGCACAGGGATGGCGGTCGTGCCTGTTGGTGGGTACCTGAATCACCCACGATTCGGCGATGCACCCGGTCTCCGCCCTGGAACGACTCGGCGGCGCTGGTCGTCGCAGCGCCCTCCTCCGACTGGCAACCCAAGGCGACCTGGCACGGTGCGTGGGATCCGGCGACGTCATCCGGGACGGCCGCGGGCGTTACTCCTTGCCGGGGATCGATGCCGCTCGGAGCGCAGCCATCGGCTCGACAGGACTGCGCGCACTCGCAGCCGGCCTCGGCGGACCCGGGTCGGCTCGTGCGCGACGTGTCGCGGGCGAGGCCAACGCTCTCGCGGCGAATCCCTTCGAGTCGGTCCTCCGGGCGATAGCGCTCGACGTCCGGGGACTCCGTCTCGTACCGCAGGTCGTGATCACCAGCCCGGGCTTCTACGCCCGGCCGGATCTGGTCGACGAGCATCGGCGGCTGGTGGTCGAGGCCGACTCGCACACCTGGCACAGCTCGCGTACAGACCTCCGGCGCGACTGCCGCCGCTACAACGGGCTCGCCGGCGCCCCTGACGGCTGTCAGGCGCGTTGTGCCTGTCGGTCAGGAGATGGCGGCTGCGGCTGCCCGGCCCGCAGTCCGGCCGGAGAAGATGCAGCCGCCGAGGAAGGTGCCCTCCAGCGCGTTGTAGCCGTGCACCCCACCGCCGCCGAAGCCGGCCACCTCGCCCGCGGCGTACACGCCCGGAAGCGGGGTGCCGTCGGGCTTGAGGACCCGGGCGTCGAGGTCGGTGTGCAGACCGCCGAGGCTCTTGCGGGTCAGGATGTTGAGCCGTACGGCGATCAGCGGGCCGTTCTTCGGATCGGCGAACTTGTGCGGGGTCGCCACCCGGATCAGCTTGTCGCCCCGGTAGCTGCGGTGACCGCGCATGTAGGTGATCTGGATGTCCTTGGTGTAGTCGTTGTCGAGCTCGCGGTCACGCTCGGTGATCGTCCTGGACAACGACTCGACGGTGATCAGCGACGATCCGGCGACCTTGTTCATCCCGGCGACCAGGTCGGTGATGTTCTCGGCGACCACGAAGTCCTCGCCGTGCTCCTTGAACTTCTCCACCGGTCCCGGCGCCCCGGAGCCGATCCGGGACAGCAGCAGCTTGATGTCCTTGCCGGTCAGGTCCGGGTTCTGCTCGGACCCCGAGAGCGCGAACTCCTTCTCGATCACCTTCTGGGTCAGCACGAACCAGGAGTAGTCGTAGCCGGTACGCATGATCGCGCCCAGGGTGCCCAGGGTGTCGAAGCCCGGCAGGTACGGCGCCCCGAAGCGTTCCCCGGTCGCGGAGAGCCAGAGCGACGACGGGCCCGGCAGGATCCGGATGCCGTGGTTCTCCCAGATCGGGTCCCAGTTCCGCAGGCCCTCGGTGTAGTGCCACATCCGGTCCGGGTTGATGATCTCGGCGCCAGCGGCCTCGGTGATGAACTGCATCCGGCCGTCGACGTGCGCCGGGACGCCGGCGACCATGAACTTCGGCGGCTGTCCGAGCCGGTCGACCGGCCACTGCTTGCGGACCTGATCGTGGTTGCCGCCGATACCCCCGGACGTCACGATCACGGCCTGGGCGGCGTAGCTGAACTCGCCGGTCTCGGTCCGGTTCGAGGCCTTGCCGCGGGCCATGTCGTCCTCGGCGAGCAGGGCACCGCTGACGCCGGTGACGACACCGTCGGTCTGCACCAGGTCATCGACGCGGTGCCGGTGGCAGACCGTGACGAGACCCTTCGCGACGGCCTCGCCCAGCCGGCGCTCGAACGGCGCCACCACGCCCGGCCCGGTCCCCCAGGTCAGGTGGAAACGCGGGACCGAGTTGCCGTGGCCGCCGGCGAGACCGCCCCCGCGCTCGGCCCAGCCGACCACCGGGAAGATCCTCAGGCCCTGGTCGTGGAGCCACTGGCGCTTCTCTCCGGCAGCGAAGGCGACGTACGCCTCGGCCCACTTGCGGGGCCAGTGGTCGGACTCCCGGTCGAACTGGGCACTGCCCATCCAGTCCTGGAGGGCCAGGTCGTAGGAGTCCTTGATGCCCATCCGACGCTGTTCGGGGGTGTCGACGAGGAACAGGCCGCCGAGCGACCAGAAGGCCTGCCCGCCGAGGCTCTGCGCCGGCTCCTGGTCGAGCAGCAGCACCTTCTTGCCGGCATCGGCGAGCTCGCAGGTGGCGACGAGGCCGGCGAGGCCGGCTCCGACGACGATGACGTCAGCATCTTGTGGCATGTCGGACAGATTAGCGGCGTGCTCGCCACCAGCGGGCGATCGGAGCGCTCAGCACCAAGGTCAGCAGCGCGTAGAAGTTCACGCCCGGGAACAGCGTCCCGACGGCCAGCGCCACCACGTAGCAGCCCACCATCACCCAGGACCCGACCGGAGCGACGTCGGCGGCGGTGACGTCCGGGGCCCACAGCGCGGGTGTCCGCCAGACGTGGGTGGCCATCCCGGCCGAGAACAGCGAGTTCGCCAGCAGCAGCCCGATGTAGAGCGGCACGATGCCCGAGTGCGAGTCGTACCGGGAGATCAGCGCCGTCGGCACCGGGAGCAGCACCAGGCACAGCGTCCAGGCGAACACCCAGGTGAAGAACCACTGGTCCGCCGCGTGCACCAGGGACACGTAGCCGTGGTGGCCGTTCCAGATCTGTGCGATCACCGCGAAGCTCAGCAGGAACGACCAGAACTGGCTCTGGTGGTGGTCGAGGAACGTCGACAGCGGCACGCCCTTGTCGGCGTCGCCGGCGGCTTCGATCAAGGGCAGCACCAGCAGCGTGACGGCGATCGCGATGCAGGCGTCGATGAACGTGAGGAACCGATGGAGGTCGTGGCCACGCGGTCCCTGATCGGTCTGCACCTCGCCGAGGGTAATCCACCTCGCCGTCCTAGGGTGAGGGCATGGCTGAGACCTCGGGCGTCACCCTCCGCGAGCCGGCGAACCGGGTCTCCCCCCGCGCGCCGGTGGCGTGGGCAGCGTGGGCCGTGCTCCGCTTCCTCGTGGTCGCGATCGCAGCGGCGGTGGTCTCGACGTGGGGCGGCGGCTTCACCATCCCGACCTGGGTGCGGGCGGCGTACCTGGTCCTGGCGCTGGTCTACTCGGTGGCGATGCCGGCGTACCGCTACCAGGTGCACCGCTGGGAGACCACCGAGACGGCCGTCTACACCCAGCGCGGCTGGATCACCCGTGAACGCCGGATCGCGCCGATGTCCCGGGTGCAGACCGTCGACTTCGACCAGAACCTGATCGACCGGTTCTTCGGGCTGGCACGGGTCACCGTCACCACCGCATCGGCCGCCGGCCCGCTCAAGATCGACGGGCTCGACCGCGACACCGCCGAGACCCTCGTCCAGGAGCTCACCCGGCGTACCGAGGCCGACCCGGGCGACGCCACGTGACGGAGCTCGCCCACGACGCAGCCTGGCGGCGCCTCGACATCCGGATGCTGCTGGTCCACCCGGTCAACGAGCTGATCCGGTTCCTGCCGCTGCTGGTCGGTCTGTTCTTCCTCGGCTCCCGGGACAGCAGCAACCCGTGGCACTACCTCAGCGTGGCGATCCCGATCGCCATCGGCCTGATGCGGTTCGCGACCACCCGCTTCCGGATCACCGGCGTCCAGATCGAGCTGCGCCGTGGTCTGTTCTCGCGCAACGTGCTGACCACGCCGCTCGACCGGGTCCGGACGGTCGAGCTCACCGCCAAGCCGATCCACCGGATCCTCGGCCTGGAACGGGTCGAGATCGGGACCGGCAGTGCTTCGCGTTCCGGCGAGGGGCGGGTGGTGCTCGATGCCCTCGGCGCCGACGAGGCCAAGCGGCTGCGGGCCGAGCTGCTCCGCGCCGGTGCCGCCGATTCCGTCGATGCCCCGGGTACCGGACCGCACCTGGCGACCCAGTCCGACACGGTGCTGCTGCGGTTCGACCCGGCCTGGGCCCGGTTCGCACCGCTCACGACGTCCGGCTTGGTGATCGTGCTGGCCGCGCTCGCTGCGTCGGGCCAGTTCCTCGGGAACGCGATCCCGGCCCTGCTGCACCGCACCGACGTCGGCCACCACCTCCGCTCGCTTCCCCTGGTCGTGACGGTCCCGGCCGGGCTGATCTCGTTCCTCGTGGTGATCTCGGTGCTGGCGATCGCGGGGTACCTGCTCGCGAACTGGGGCTTCACGCTCTCCCGCGACGCCGTCGGCAGCGCCTTCCACGTACGGCGCGGTGCGCTGACGACGCGCCAGACCAGCATCGATCCGGAGCGCCTGCGCGGGGTGGAGATCCACGAACCGCTCGGCCTCAGGCTGGCCGGTGCCGGCCGGCTGACGGCGATCGTGACCGGCTTCAAGAAGAACGCGCAGGGCAGTACGCCGATGGTTCCGGCGGCGCCCGTCGGGGTGGTCATCGGCGTCGGCGAGCAGGTGCTCGCCGAGAACGGTCCGCTCTACACCGGGCTCGTCGGCCACGGCCCGCGTGCGACCCGGAGGCGCTACATCCGGGCGATCGTCCCGACAGCCCTCGTGCCTGCCGTGCTGCTGCTCGCCGCGCTCGGCGGGGCGCCGCTCTGGGTAGGGCTGGTCGCGCTGCTGCTGCCCGCCGCAGGCGTGCTGCTGGCTCGCGACCGGGCGGCACGGCTCGGCCACGCGCTCACCCCGGCGTACGTCGTCGTGCGCTGGGGCTCGCTGCGTGGCCGTCGTGACGCGTTGCAACGCACCGGCATCATCGGCTGGAACCTCCGCCAGTCCTGGTTCCAGCGCCGGGCCGGCCTGGTGAGCCTCACCGCGACCACGGCAGCGGGCCGCCAGTCCTACGAGGTGCTCGACCTCCCGGAGCCGATGGCGATCGCGCTGGCAGCGGCAGCGGTCCCGAGCCTGGTCGACCAGTTCCTGGTCCGACCCGGGGTCAGATCAATCTCTTGAACAGCGGCATCGGGGCGTGCTTCATCACCACACCGAGGGGCGCCCAGGGCAGGCCGGGCACAGCCGCCGAGCCGACCTGACGCTCGATCGCGGAGACCATCGACCTCACGCCCTTCTCGGTGGTGGCCATCAGCGGGGTCGACTGGTCGACCTGCTCGTTCATCTCCGAGGCGATGTAGCCGGGGTAGAGCACGGTGACCTTGATCGGCTTGCCGTAGAGCTCGGCGCGCAGGCCCTCGGCCAGGTGCGCGACGCCGGCCTTGGTGGCGGCGTACGTCGTCAGGGCCTTAGGCATCCCCCGGACCGCCGACATCGAGCTGATCATCACGAAGTGGCCGGCGTTCTGGGCCCGGAAGATCTCCATCGCCGCCTCGGACTGGCACAGCGCGGCGACGAAGTTGGTCATCGCGGTCTCGCGGTTGGCGTCGTACCGGCCGGTGCCGAGCGGTGCGCCCTTGCCCAGGCCCGCGTTGATGATGATCTTCTCGACCGTGCCGAAGTCGGCCTGGAACGCGCGGAAGACCTCGAAGACCTGGTCGTCGTTCGTCACGTCGAGGGCGCGCAGCTCGACCCGGCGCGCGGGGTCGGCCGCGAGGATCTCTGCCTTGAGCGCGTCCAGCTTCTCGGTACGCCGTGCGCACAGCGCCAGGTCGTAGCCCTTCGCGGCGAACTGGCGGGCCATCTCGGCGCCCAGGCCGCTGCTCGCGCCGGTGATCAGGATCGTCTTGCTCATGACAGGCCTATCGGTAGGACAGCGTGCCGGGCACGGTGTCGAGGTGGGACTGCTCGTTGTAGGACAGCAGGTTGAGGCCGCGGGAACCCGCGACCAGCCGGGTCAACCCGGAGTTCACGCTCATCCGGTTGAGCCGGGTCCAGAGGCCGGGCGAGCCGCCGTCGGCCAGCACGCTCGCCACCGCCCACGCGACCGGACCCCCGGACGTGAAGACGGCGACCGTGCCCGACGACGCCAGCTCGACGGTGCGGGCCAGGGCGGCATCGACCCGCTCGGTGAACCAGGCGAAGGTCTCCTGGTAGGGCCGGTCCTCGCCGGCGATCCAGGCCGCCGTCGCCTCCTCGAACCAGCGCTGGAACTCGGCCTTGGTCGGTTCCGGACCGGCGTGCTGCTGCGGGTGCGCGGCGAGGACGGCCAGGAAGTCGAACTCGTCCCAGCCCTCGTCGACGACCAGCGCGCCGGCATTCCAGCCCGCAGCCTCGGCGCACGTCTGGGCGGTCTCCCGGTGCCGACGCATCGCCCCGCCGACGATCGTGCCGGCCTCGATGCCCCGTGCAGCCAGGGCCACACCCAGCAGCCGGGACTGCTCGAACCCGAGGGGCGAGAGCGCGTCGTAGTTCGCGGACCCGAACGACGCCTGGCCGTGCCGGACCAGCAGGACCTGACCCATCAGGCCGAACCGTCGCGGATGATCGCCAGGCACCGGGTCTCGAGGTGGTTCGCCGCCGGTCCGAAGATCGCGTAGGCCTCGTTGGTGGTCTGCTTGTGGAAGTACCGGTAGTAGATCTGCTGGGCGATCACGCCGAGCCGGAACAACCCGTAGACCTCGTAGAAGCGCCACTGCTCGGGCGTGACGGAGCTGGTGCCGATCACGGGGGCCATGGCCTCGCAGTAGTACGCGACCACCTCGGCCCGGGTGAGCATCCCCGGCAGGTTCGTCGGCTGACGGCGGAAGAGCCGGAAGAACTCCTCGTCGTCGTCCTGGACCCAGTAGGCCATCGTCCCGCCGAGGTCCATCAGCGGGTCGCCGACCGTGGCCATCTCCCAGTCCAGGACCGCGATCGGCCTGGTCGGATCGTCGGCCGCCAGCACCAGGTTGTCGAAGCGGAAGTCGTTGTGGATCATGCAGTTCGCGACGTCGGCCGGCCGGTTCGTCTCGAGCCAGGCCATCACCTCCTCGTAGTTCCCGATGTCCGGCGTGTGCGCGTTGCGGAACCGCGTCGACCACCCGGAGATCTGCCGCTCGACGTACCCGTTGCCCTTGTTCATCGACGCCAGCGGGGTGGCGTTCACGTCGACCCGGTGCAGGTCCATCAGCACGTCGAGCGCGTTCAGGCACAGCTGCCGGGTCTGCTCGGGACCCAGCACGACCTCGGGCGGGAAGTCGCGACGCGGGATGATCCCGGCGACGCGCTCCATCACGTAGAAGGTCGAGCCGATCACGGACTCGTCCTCGCAGTACGCGACCATCTGCGGGACCAGCCCGAACGCGTCCTTGAGGCCGTCCTGGATCCGGTACTCGCGCCCCATGTCGTGCGCGCCGGCCGCTTTCTTGCCACCGGGCGGACGCCGCAGGATCAGGTCCGCGTCAGCGGTCCGCAGCGAGTAGGTCAGGTTCGAGGCACCGCCTCCGAACTGCTGCACCGCGATGTCCCCGGTGAGCACGGTTCCACGGTCAGCGAGCCAGGACCGGACCGCTTCGACGTCGAACGCATCCTCGTCACGGACCGCGCTCGCACCCTCGATCACACCGTCAGTCATCGGACCTCACATCGCGTTCAGTCGGGTGGCTTGCTTGCGCATCACCGCGTTGTAGCCGTCACGGTCGGCGACCTTCAACCCGTACGCCGCCCGGGCGGCCTCGTCGGGCAGGATCAGCTCGTCGCCGTTCTCGATCCCGGCGAGCACCGCGGCCGCGATGTCGTCGGCACTGGTCGGCGAGTTCGCCACCAGAGCCCCGATCACCGAGCCGATCGCGACGTCGGTGCCCTGCATGTTGTCCACCAGCGGCGTCCGGAAGTACGACGGGCACACGACGGCGACCCCGATGCCGTACTCGGCGAGCTCGTGCGAGGCGGTCTCGCTGAACGCGACCACCGCAGCCTTCACCGCGTTGTAGGACGCCATCCCGGCCGGGTGCACCAGGCCGGCGAGCGAGGCGGTGTTCACGATGGTGCCGCTGCCCTGGGACTTCAGCAGCGGCACGAAGGTCCTGGTCCCGCGGACGACACCGAAGAGGTTGATCTCGGTGATCCACTGCCACTCGTCCATGCCGGCGACGTCGATCCGGCCACCGCCGGCGACACCCGCGTTGTTGAAGAGCAGGTCCAGGCTGCCCCACTTGCTCAGGACCCGCTCCAGCGCAGCAGCCCAGTCGTCGTCGGAACGCACGTCCAGGGTCAGGTACTCGACCCCGTCGATCGGTGCGACCGGCGGGTTCACGTCCGCACTGAGCACCTCGTCGCCGCGGGCGACCAGGGCCCGGCAGAGCGCTGCCCCGAGGCCGGAGGCACCGCCGGTGACCAACGCCCTCATGAACGGTGCTTCGCGATCTCGATCCGGGCGACGACGCCGCGGTGGACCTCGTCCGGCCCGTCAGCGAGACGCAGCGCGCGGGCGTTGGTCCACATCGCCGAGAGCGGGACGTCCTGCGACATGCCGCCGCCGCCGTGCAGCTGGATGGCCATGTCGATCACGTTCTGGGCGACGTTCGGGACGATCACCTTGATCTGGCTGACCTCGGAGAGCGCGTTCATCGGCCCGCCGACGTCGAGCTTCCAGGCCGCGTTCAGGACCAGCAACCGGGCCTGGTCGATCGCGATCCGGGCATCGGCGATCCGCTCCTGGTTACCACCGAGGTTCACCAGCGGCTTGCCGAACGCGGTACGGGACAGGCCGCGCTTGATCGCCAGCTCGAGGGCGACCTCGGCCTGCCCGATCAGCCGCATGCAGTGGTGGATACGTCCGGGACCCAGCCGGCCCTGGGCGATCTCGAAGGCACGACCCTCGCCGAGCAGGATGTTCGCCTTGGGCACCCGGACGTCGGTGAACGACACCTCGCCGTGGCCGACCGGCTCGTCGTACACGTTGTTGGTCGAGAGCAGCCGCTCGATCTTCACGCCCGGGGCGTCGAGGGGAACCAGCACCATGGTGTGCCGGTGGTGGCGGTCCGCCTCGGGGTCGGTCAGCCCCATGAAGATCATGATCTTGCAGTCCGGGTGCCCGACGCCGGTGGAGAACCACTTGGTGCCGTTGATCAGGACCTCGTCGCCGTCGACGACCGCGGTCGCGACCATGTTCGTCGCGTCCGAGGAGGCGACCCCGGGCTCGGTCATCCCGAAGGCCGAGCGGATCCTGCCGTCCAACAGCGGCTCGAGCCACTCCTTCTTCTGCTCCTCGGTGCCGTACTTGAGCAGCACTTCGGCGTTGCCCGTGTCCGGCGCGTTGCAGTTGAAGACGTACGGCGCCAGGAAGGTCGCCCGGCCCATCAGCTCGGCCAGCGGTGCGTAGTCGCTGTTGCTCAGGCCGGCCCCGCCGTGGGTTCCGAACTGCTCGGCGTAGGGCTGGTCGTGGCCGAGGGGAAGGAACAGGTTCCAGAGGCCCTGCGCCCGCGCCTTGGTCCGCAGCTCACCCATGATCGGGGACTCGGCCCAGGCACCGGCTGCGTGGGCGGCAGCGACGTCACGGTGGTAGTCGTCGTGGACGGGTTCGATCTCGTTCCGGACGAAGTCGCCGACCAGGGCGGCGAGCTCGGCAGCCCGCGGTGAGGGAGAGAAATCCATGACGGTGACAGTAGCGCTGTCACGGTCGTCCGGCACAGGCCCCCGGCTCAGTTACAAGCGCTGTCGATCTTGACGCCGTTCGGCGCCGGGTTCATCCCCGGGGTGAAGTCGAAGACCCCGGTGCCGGTCTGGCCCTTGCCGGTCTGGATGTCCGCGGTCACGACGACCTGCTGTCCGGGCTTGAGCGAGACCGGCAGGAACGCCACCTGCCTGCCCTCGTGCTTGTCCGCGGTGACCGAGTGCGTCACGCCGTCGACCTCCATCCCGGTCACGGAACCGCCGTACGGCGCGTAGAGCCGCAGGTTGACCGCGATCGTGCCGCGCGGGGCGAACGTGCCGTCGCCGAGCACGTACACCGACAGGTTCGAGTAGCTCGCCGGCACCTTCGACGACAGCGACACGGTCGCGCGGTAGTCCTGCGCGCCGTGCTGGCGGCAGTCGACCGCGGCGACCGACGCCCGGTAGTTCAGGTAGAAGTCGGCCTTCGCGGCGGTGGCGTCGTTGAAGTAGAGCCCGACGTGCGGGACCGACGTCGGCGCGGTGGTGAGGTCGCCGGCCACAGCCGTGTTCGCCAGCTTCGCCTCCTCGGCGCTGTTCGCCGACCACAGCAGCACCCGGTGCTCGTTCGCGCCAGTCGCGAGCCCCTTGATCGCCTGGTCCTGGTTGCCCTGACCGGCGGTGACCGCGTTGAAGATGTTCCGGGCAGCGCTGGCGAAGAAGCTGTCCTGCAGGCCCGGGTTCAGGATCGACTGGTAGGTCTGGTTGGTCAGCAGCGGCACCGCGTTGGCGGCTGTCAGCGTGACCCCTCCGGTCACGGTCACCGGGCCGGTACCGGCGAGGATCCCGGCCATCGCGATCGGGTCGATGGACACGACACCGTCCACGGTCACGTGCTGGCTGCGGGCGACCATCGCCCGGGCGATCTGGGCCGCCTCGGGGAAGTCCGGGGTCAGGTTCAGGTCGCGGAAGTCGGTCGCCATCGTCGGCCCGTACTGGTCCTCGGTGTCCTTGGGCAGCTTGACCGCCGGCGCGGTGAACCCGTTCACGGAGGCTGCGGACCCCTGCCAGCCCATCGTGAGCTTGCCGCGGTCGGCGTGCAGGATCGAGATCGACCCGGGCAGGCCGCCCGTGGACCGGAGCTCGGCCGGGTTCTGGATGACCAGCAGGTAGCTGCGCGGGGAGGTCTCGCCGAGCATCTGCGGCATCAGCTCGAAGGCCTTGCCGGTCGCGGTGGCGGAGGCCCGGGCCTTGTCGACCTGGTCCTGGAGGTCGCCGACCAGGTCGTTGAACGGGAAGATCAGCTGTCCGGGCCGGAGCTTGTCCAACGCGATGCTCGCGTTCGCGATCGACTCGGCGGCCTGCTCGACCGACGGGGTCAGCCGGTGGATCTCGGCGAGGTCGAACTGGCCCTTCACCGGCTTGAACCTGCCCTCGTCCACGGCCTGGGTGAGCTGGAGCGCGATCGGGGCGTTGATCCGGGTGGCGGTGTCGAGCACCGCAGCGACCGTCTGCACGGCGCCGACGTTCCGACCGAAGTACGGGATGTGCTTGGCGAGGTCCCAGAGCGGCCCGCTGGTCCGGCTGTGGGCGGTGTGCGCCTTGCTCTTCAGGTCGTCGAGCTCGCGGTTGGCCCCGGCGAAGTCGCCGGCCGTGAGCCGCTGCTGGACGACGTCGGCGTGGTCGCGGGCCGAGATCAGCGCGCGGGAAGCGGTCCAGGCCTGCCAGGCGAACAGCAGCAGCAGGGCCGCCACCACGACGGACAGTCCGATCGCGACCTTGCGGCCCGACAGCTTGAACGTTTGCTCGGTCACCACGAAGCGAAGACTATGCGGTCTGTCCCGGAAGTTCGCCGTCCGCGGCCCGGCGGCGGGCCACCGTGACCGCCGTGGAGCCGGCGAGGAGCAGCAGCAGACCGCCGACCAGGAAGGCCGGGTTGGGCCCGCCGGTGTTCGGCAGGTCCCCGTTGTGGCTCGCCGGCGGCGGCGCCGCGCTGCCTCGCGGCAGCACCGTGATCAGGATGGTCCGGTGCCAGCTCGCCAGCGGAGCCGTCGTCCGCGCCGAGGTGTCGCCGGTCGGCGGCGGCGTGTAGAGGCAGGTCCCGTCAAGCGGGATCTTGGTGATCTTGGTGACCTGGGGTGCGGTGTAGCTGGTGACGTACTTGTTCCCGCCGCCCTGGCGCACCACGGTGTTCCAGGTCAGCGTCCAGGCACAGGTGACGTTCGAGGTGCCGGTCGCGGTGAAGGACTGACCGCCGTACAAGACCTGGGGGCTGGCGGTGAGGTCGATGTCGATGTCTGGATACGCGTGCGCTGCCGGGGCGTAGCCGAGCGTCACCAGCACCGCGGCGACTGCCACGGCGAGAAATGACGCAATCTTCTTCATGATCGATCTCCCAGAGCGATATCCATGAAAATTCAAAGGGTCCCCCCGGATCCTTTGAATGCCTTCACGCCGCTTAACGAGACCGGTTAGCGGAGGTTACGGATGGTTCCGGAAATCCCCCGGCCGGTGGCCCGGACCCGCCCGCTGGGCGTAATCACAGGTCGATAAGGCAGTCTTTACCCGTTCAGCCCCTCCTCGGGGGGCGCACCCCCGACATTCGGAGTACCCATGAAGAAGGCTTTGCTGGCGCTCGTCGGCATCACTGTGCTGTTCGCCGCCACCTCCTGCGGAAACGCGCTCAGCTCCGCGGAGAAGCCGGTCGCGAAGAAGATGTCCGCCGCACTGGTCAAGGAGACCGGCGGGATCCTGAGCAAGAAGCAGGCCGACTGCACCTCCAAGGAGTTCGTCTCCTCCGAGGGTCTCGCGAAGCTCAAGAAGGCGAAGGTGATCGTGTCCAAGACCGGTGCCTACAACGCCAACGGCGCGAACGTCACCAAGACCACCTCGGCGGCCTACTCGGCCGCTCTGATCAAGTGCGTCTCGGAGAAGACGGCCGAGAAGGGCTTCCTGAAGAACGTCACCGCCGCCTTCACAGCCTCCTCCCAAGGCGTGCTCGCGGCGTCGGACGTCACCTGCTTCGCCAAGAAGTTCGTCGAGACCGTCGGCGTCAAGGATCTCCTCGCCGCCCAGATCGTCACCGACGCCGGCACGTTCAACCAGACCGGCGCCACCCTGACCGCGTCGACGTCGGGCAAGTACGCCGACGCGTTCCTGGGCTGCGTGGACTACCAGAAGGTCCAGGCCGAGGCCGTCGCCAAGTCCAACCCGCTGGTCGACCCGGTCAAGCTGGCCGCGTGCCTGAGCACCTCGATGCCGACCTCGTACGTCCGCCAGCTGATCGTCGCGAACCAGACGCAGTCCTCCGAGGCCGCCACGCTGAACTCGGACAGCAACGCCAAGGCGACCGCGTGCACCAAGGCAGCCACCAAGGCGACGCCGAAGAAGAGCAAGAAGAAGAAGTAGTCGAACCCGCCCGGCACGCGAGTGCCGGGCGGTGTCAGCTCGCGACGACCGCGACCACCCGGGACCGCACCACCGGATCAGCCCAGTCCCGACCCGTCCGCAGCAGCCGGTACGTTGACCAGCAGACGAACGGGATCGCCACCAGCACCGCGATCGCGCCGTTCGGCGCCAGCGCGGTGGCTGAGAACAACAGCCCGGTCGTCGTCGTCCCGACGGCGAGCCGAGCGCTGTAGCCGGCCATCACCACCGGCGGCGCCGGCGTGGCCCGGGCGCTGCGCAGGTCGACGGCGTACGGGCTACGGACCGACCAGCGCAGGGCGGCAGCCGTGACCTGGAGCGCCACCACCACGGTGGCGGCGAGCACCGAGGCCAGCTCCGCTCCGGTCGGTACGCCGGCCCGGAACGACGCGAGCAGGATCGTCCCTCCGCCTGCGGCCAGCAGCACCTCGAGCAGCACGACCACCTTGGCGGCGTACGCGATCCCCGGCGCAGCCGGCAGGCTCTCGCGCCACAGCGCGCCGCGGCCGTCGAGGCACCAGGCGTTCACCCCGAACAGCAGTGCACCGCCGGAGGCCACCAACCCGGGAAGGATCGTCACCAGGCTCCAGTGCAGGTTGCCGGCCAGAGCCACCGCACCAGGCATCAGCGCGAGCACGAGAACCCCGCGGCGCAGGGGCACGGAGCGCCAGATGGACGCCCGGTCGATCCGGATCATCGCGATCAGGTCCGAGCGCGGGTTCGGGACCGCCTCGTGGTGCTCACCCTCGAGCCGCAGCTCCTCGCGCTGCGGCCGGGCCAGCGCCCAACGAGCGGGGAGCATCCCGGCAGCCACCAGGAACCCGGCCAGCACGAGCAGCTCGAGCACCGCGAGCGCCCACGCGCCCCACGCCCCGACCCGTGCGTCGAGGGCAGCAAGGTACAGCCGCACCGTCGGGCTGCGGTCGAGAAGCGGCGCGAAGCGACCGGTGAGGACCAGGGTCGCGAGGCCGGCGACGGCCCCGACCGCGAGCATCCGGGTGACCAGGATGCCGTGCACGCCGCGCCGTACGCCCTCGACGATCCAGCCGACGAGCTGTCCGAGCGCGGTCGCGATCACGATCCACACGATGATCGGCAGCACCGACCCGGCGAGGTTGGTCGGGCCGAGCACCCACCCCGTGGTCCCGAGGATCGCCCAGGCCTGCAGCAACCAGGCGATGTTGAGCGGTGCCAGCAGCAGCGCGCCGAAGTGCTCGGTAACGGCGGAGACGGGGAACGCTACGGCCTGTTCGCGCGGCACCAGCTCGCGGCCGCCGCCGGAGGTGACCGCACCGAGGACGGCGAGCACGGCGAACCCGAGGTAGAAGGACGGCAGCACGCCGACCAGGTGACCGGTGCTGCGGGCGGGCAGGGCCGTGCGGACGTACGCCGGAGCCACGATCACGACCAGCGTGAGACCGGCGAGCACGAGCCCCGCGATGCGGAGCCGTTTCCGCTGGGCCGGCGCCAGT
The DNA here is from genome assembly GCA_025965315.1 of Marmoricola sp. Classification (GTDB taxonomy): domain Bacteria; phylum Actinomycetota; class Actinomycetes; order Propionibacteriales; family Nocardioidaceae; genus Marmoricola. The sequence goes on along the minus strand of JAOPXD010000080.1, from coordinate 6,557 downwards.
CCCTGCTGACGGAACGCGAGCAGGGCGCGGAGGTCCGCGAAGCCCTCGGTGATCTCAGTCCAGGAGGGCCCGGTACGCACGTGCGCCAGCCTCTCCGCCCAGGGTCGCGGCGTCGAGCGCGGCGACCGCGGTGCCACCCCGCAGGACCAGCGCGTCCTCGCACGCCTCGATCGCCAGGTCGCGCAGGTGGGTGGAGACCAGGACCGCGGCGCCACGGGCCTTCGCCTCGGCGATCACGTGCTGGGTGGCCTCGACCCCGAGCGGGTCGACGCCGTCGAACGGCTCGTCGAGGAGGAGAACCCCGGGTTCGTGGAACGCAGCCAGCACCACCGAGAACCGGCGCCCCATCCCGTGGCTGAACCCTCCGGTGACCCGGTGGCTGGCTCCGCCCAGGTCGAAGCGCTCGAGCAGGTCCTGGGCCCGCAGCTCCCAACCGGAGAGCCGCCGCAGCCGGGCCGCGAGCTGGAGGTGCTCCCAGGGCGTGGCCCGGGGCACCAGACCGCCGACGTCGGGGCAGTACCCGGTGGCGCGCTTGGCGGCCAGCGGATCGAGCCGTACGTCGATCCCGTCGACGATCACCTTGCCCTCGGTCGGGGGGATCACGCCGGCGAGGACCCGCATGGTCGTCGACTTGCCGGCGCCGTTGCGGCCCAGCAGCGCCGTACCGCGCCCGCCGTACGCCGTCACGTCGATCCCGCGCACGGCTTCGACCGCGCCGAAGCGCACCCGCAGCGCGCTCACCTCGATCCGCGCCAGTCCCTCATCCCACATTGGGACATTATGCGCAGATGATGACATTCAAGACACCACGAACGGCGAAGCGCGCCTTGGTGGCACCTTCACAACGGCGAAGCGCGCCTTAGTCGCACCTTGAAGGTGCAGCCAAGACGCGCCTCGGCGGTGTTCAGGCGGGGAAGGACTCGCCCTTCTCCGCCATCTCGACCAGACGAGCGGTCGGTGCGAACCGCTCGCCGTACTTCTCAGCCAGCTGCTGCGCCCGGGCGACGAAGCCCGACAGGCCCGTGCCGCCCTTGCCGTCGTACCCGGTCATGAACTGGGCCGCACCGCCGGTGAGGGCGGGGTAGCCGATGCCCATGATGGAGCCGATGTTGGCGGCCGCCGAGGACTCGATGACGCCCTCCTCGAAGCACTTCGCGGTCTCCAGCGCCTCGATGAAGAGGTACCGGTCCTTGAGGTCCTCGATGTCGGCCGGGTCGGACTTCGACGGGAACTTGTCCGCGAGGCCCTTCCACAGGTCGCCGCGGTTGCCGTTCTCGTCGTACTCGAAGAAGCCCGCGCCCTTGAGGCGGCCCGAGCGGCCCTCGGCGATCATGGCGTCGACGACGCCGTCAGCGGCGTGCTTGCTGATCGGCAGCCCGGCGGCAGCCTCGGCCTCGTTGGTGGCCTTGCGGATCTTGGCCATCAGCTCCAGGTTGAGCTCGTCGGAGAGCTGCAGCGTCCCGACCGGGTACCCGGCCTGGGTCGCGGCCCGCTCGATCGACATCGGGTGGACACCCTCGGTCAGCATCGCGAGACCCTCGTTGACGAACGTCCCGATCACGCGGCTGGTGTAGAAACCACGCGAGTCGTTGACGACGATCGGGGTCTTGCGGATCGCGGTGACCACGTCGAGCGCCTGGGCGACGGCCACGTCGGTGGTCTTCGCGCCCTTGATGATCTCGACCAACGGCATCTTGTCCACGGGGGAGAAGAAGTGCAGGCCGATGAAGTCGGCCGGACGGCTGACCCCTTCGGCGAGCCCGGTGATCGGCAGCGTCGAGGTGTTCGAGCAGAGCAGCGCGTCGGCGTTGATGTGCGGCTCGATCTCCGCGAACACCTTGGCCTTCAGGGCCGGGTCCTCGAACACGGCCTCGATGACCAGGTCACAGCCGGCGGCGTCGGCCGGGTCGGCGGTGGGAGTGATCAGGCCGAGGATCTCGGCCTTCTTCTCCTCGGTCATCTTGCCGCGGGCGACGGCCTTGGTGAGGAGCTTGTCCGAGTAGGACTTGCCCTTCTCGGCGGCCTCGACGGAGACATCCTTGAGGACGACCGCGATACCCGCACGCGCACACGAGTACGCGATGCCGGCGCCCATCATGCCGGCGCCGAGCACCAGCGCCTTGGTCGGCTTGTAGACCGGCACGTCCTTCGGACGCAGCGAGCCACCGGCGATGGCGGAGAGGTCGAAGAAGAACGCGGTGATCATGTTCTTCGCGTTCGACCCGGTCACCAGGCTGGTGAAGTAGCGCGACTCGATCTTGCTGGCGGTCTCGAAGTCGACCTGCGCACCTTCGATGGCTGCGGCCATGATCGCCCGGGGAGCCGGGTACATCGCGCCCTTGGTCTGCTTGCGCAGCAGCGCCGGGAAGGCGGGCAGGAAGCCGGCGAGCGCCGGGCTCGACGGCGAGCCGCCGGGCATCTTGTAGCCCTTGCGGTCCCACGGCTGCACCGCAGCGTCCTCGTTGTCCTTGTTCTCCTCGATCCAGGCCTTGGCGGCCGGGATCAGGTCGTCCCGGCTCGCGACGAGCTCGTCGACCAGGCCCTTCTCCTTGGCAGCCGCAGGCTTGAAGCGCGGACCCTGGAGCAGGATGTCCATCAGACCGGACTGGATGCCGAACATCCGGGTGATCCGGACCACGCCACCGCCACCGGGGAGCAGCCCGAGGGTGACCTCGGGGAGGCCGAGGTCGATCTTCGGGTCGTCGACGACGATGCGACGGTGGGTCGCGAGCGTGATCTCCAGTCCGCCACCGAGGGCAGCGCCGTTGATCGCGGAGACGACCGGCTTGCCGAAGGTCTCCAGGCGACGCAGGTCGGCCTTGAGCTCCTGGCTCAGCGCGTAGATCTCGTCGGCGTCGTCCGGGGTCGCGGACATCATGTTCTTCAGGTTGCCACCGGCGAAGAAGGTCTTCTTCGCGCTGGTGATGACCACCCCGACGATGTCGTCCTTCTCGGCGTACAGGCGGTCGATGGCTGCGGCCATCGACTCCTTGTAGAGGTCGTTCATGGTGTTGGCGGACGCGGTCGGGTCGTCGAGGGTGAGGATGACGATCCCGTCGGCTCCGCGGTCGTACTTGACAGCAGATTCAGACATACGGATTCCTTGGAAGAGAAGTGAAGGAGCTCAGACGAGTTCGACGATGGTGGCGATGCCCATGCCGCCGCCGACGCAGAGCGTGGCGAGGCCGCGCTTCTGGTCGCGACGCTCGAGCTCGTCGATCAGGATGCCGAGGATCATCGCGCCGGTCGCACCCAGCGGGTGACCCATCGCGATGGAGCCGCCGTTGACGTTGGTGATCTCGTCGTTGATGCCCATGTCCCGCATGAACCGCATCGCGACGGCGGCGAAGGCCTCGTTGATCTCGAAGAGGTCGATGTCCTTGACCTCGAGACCGGCCTTGGCGAGCGCCTTGCGGGCGGCGGGCGCCGGTCCGGTGAGCATGATCGTCGGGTCCGCACCGGACACTGCCGTGGCGATGATCCGCGCACGCGGGGTCAGGCCGAGATCGACACCGACCTGCTCGTTGCCGAGCGCGACCAGGGCCGCACCGTCGACGATGCCCGAGGAGTTGCCCGCGTGGTGGACGTGGTTGATCTTCTCGACCCAGTGGTACTTCTCCAGCGCCACGTCGTCGAACCCAGCGTCGGCGCCGATGCCCGCGAAGCTCGGCTTGAGGCGCGCGAGGCCCTCAACCGTGGACTCCGGCTTGATGAACTCGTCGCGGTCCAGGATGACCACGCCGTTGCGGTCCTTGACCGGGATCACGGACTTGTCGAACAGGCCGTTGGCCCAGGCCTTGGCGGCACGGTGGTTGGACTCGACGGCGAACGTGTCGACGTCGTCCCGGCTCCAGTCCTCCAGGGTGGCGATCAGGTCGGCGCCGATGCCCTGCGGGACGAACCCGGCGGCGAACGCGGTGGCCGGGTCGGACGCCCAGGCGCCGCCGTCGGAACCCATCGCGACGCGGGACATCGACTCGACACCACCGGCGAGGATCAGGTCCTCGAAGCCACCACGAACCCGGCTCGCGGCCTGGTTCACGGCTTCGAGGCCGGAGGCGCAGAAGCGGTTCAGCTGGACGCCGGCAACGGTGTCGGGCAGACCGGCGGCGAGCGCAGCAGTCTTGGCGATGTCGCCGCCCTGGTCACCGATCGGTGAGACGACGCCGAGGACGACGTCGTCGATCCGGTTCGGGTCGAGGCTCGGGTTGCGCTCCCGGATCGCGTCGATCAGACCTACGACGAGGTCGACCGGCTTCGTACCGTGGAGCGAGCCGTCCTTCTTGCCCTTGCCTCGCGGCGTGCGGATGGCGTCGTACACAAAAGCTTCGGGTTGTGCCATGTCCGTCCCAACTTGTCGTTGAATTCGTAGAGCGTTGATGCCCCGATGTTGCGTGGAGGCGCCGGGAAAAGCGACGCCGTCTCCCATTGTGACAGTAGAACTGTCAGCGTCAAGGAGACTGGTCCTGTGGGCTAACTCACCAGTACTTCAGGACGATGCGTGCGGCCGGAGATGTCCGGAGACTGGGGGCATGACGACAGCGCGCAGCCGGCTCACGCACCGGGGAACCGCAGCGCTGTGCGGGTTCCTCCTCGTCGTGGTCGGGATCGGCGCGTTCCTGGCCCTGCGGCCTTCAGCGGCTGGCTGCACGGTCACGGTCGGTTCGCGGACGGTCGAGCTCGACCGGTCCGAGGCTGAGCAGGTATCGGCAGCCGTCGCCCGCGTCGTACGCCGGTCCGGGAGCGACGCGAACGCGGTGGAGGCCGTGCGCGCCGACAGCGACCTGAGGCCGGCCGATGCCGCGGCGGTGGCGAGCGCGCTGACCGGTCGCACCCGCGCCGCACTCAGCTGCTCGTACGGCGGCGCCGGTGATGCGGCCTCCCCCGCGCTCGGCCCCGACGGGCTGACAGCCCGGGCTGAGCGGGTGCGGAACGACCTGGCTGCCCGGTTCGGCCAGCTGCCTCTCGGCGGCTTCGCACCCGGCGGGGTGCACACCGGGCACATGGTCGGGTCCGCGCACTACGAGGGTCGGGCGATCGACGTGTTCTTCCGCCCGATCACGTCGGCCGACAAGCGCCACGGCTGGGCGCTCGCGCAGTACCTGGTCGCCAACGCCGCCCGGCTGCAGCTCAGCACGGTGATCTTCGACGGCGAGATCTGGACCGCCGACCATGCCGGCGAGGGCTGGCGGACCTACCGGGTCAGCCATGCGGGCAAGAGTCTCGCCACGATCCGGATCCTCGAGCACCGCGACCACGTGCACGTCGACGTCCCCAGGTGACTGGGCCCTACGGCGTGATCGGTCGGACGCGATCGTCGGTCAGGCAGCAGCCTCGACGCGACGGCGTGCTTCCTGACGGCTGCGCGCCTCGATCGCGCGGCGGACCTTCGGCCCACCGGTCGTCATCTTGTAGAGCTTGGCGAGCTGCTTCGGCGCGTTGACCGGCGTGGTCTCGGCGAGCCAGCCGTTGGGCAGCGAGAGCCGGACGATCTTGTGCCAGGCCGAGTAGACCTGCTTCGGGAGCGACGCGGAGATGTAGGTCAGCTGGTACTTGTCGAACAGCGCCTTCACCTGGGGTGCGATCTCGGCGTACCGGTTGCTCGGCAGGTCGGGGAACAGGTGGTGCTCGATCTGGAAGCTCAGGTTGCCGGTCATCATGTGCATCGCGGCGCTGCCGGAGATGTTCGCGGAGCCGAGCATCTGGCGCAGGTACCACTCGCCGCGGGTCTCGCCCTCGATCGAGGCCTTCTCGAAGGTCTCGACACCTTCGGGGAAGTGCCCGCACATGATCACCGAGTGCGTCCACAGGTTGCGGACGACGTTCGCGGTGAAGTTCGCGGCCAGGGTCGGCACGAACGACCCGGTCGGGATCGACAGCGCGGGGTGGACGAGGTAGTCCTTGGTGGCCTGCTGGCGGATCTTCCGGCCGGTCTGCCTGAGCCGGGCCTTGAAGTCCTCGCTGCGCTTGTCCTTCGGGATGCTGAGGTTCTTGCCGAGCTCGAGGTCGTACGCCGCGATGCCGTACTCGAAGAAGCAGGCGTTGATGAAGTTCCACAGCGGCTGGGCCAGGTAGAACGGGATCCAGCGCTGGTCCTCGTCGACGCGCATGATCCCGTAGCCGAGGTCGTTGTCCTTGCCGACGACGTTCGTGTAGGTGTGGTGCAGCTCGTTGTGCCCGTGCTTCCACTGGTCCGAGGGGCTGGCGTTGTCCCACTCCCAGGTCGTCGAGTGGATCTTCGGGTCGCGCATCCAGTCCCACTGGCCGTGCATGATGTTGTGCCCGATCTCCATGTTCTCGAGGATCTTGGCGATGCTCAGGCCGGTGGTGCCGGCGATCCAGGCCGGCGGAAAGATCGAGAACAGCAGCAGCGCACGGCTCCCCGCCTCGAGCCCGCGCTGGGTCTTGATGACCTTGCGGATGTACGCCGCGTCAGCGGCACCGCGCGAGTCGAGGATGCTCTGCCGGATCGCGTCGAGCTCGTTGCCGAGCGTCTCGATGTCCTTCGCGGTCAGGTGCGCGGTCGGGTTGGTCTGCTTCTTCTGGATCGTGGTCAT
>JAOPXD010000068.1 GCA_025965315.1 Marmoricola sp. | reverse complement strand
TGCTCGGCAAGCGCGTCGACTACTCGGGCCGTTCGGTCATCGTCGTCGGCCCGCAGCTCAAGCTGCACCAGTGCGGTCTGCCGAAGTACATGGCGATCGAGCTGTTCAAGCCGTTCGTGATGAAGCGCCTCGTCGACCTGTCGCACGCGCAGAACATCAAGTCCGCCAAGCGGATGGTCGAGCGTGCGGTCCGCCCCGAGGTCTGGGACGTGCTGGAAGAGGTCATCGCCGAGCACCCGGTTCTGCTGAACCGGGCGCCGACGCTGCACCGCCTCGGCATCCAGGCCTTCGAGCCCCAGCTGATCGAGGGCAAGGCCATCCAGATCCACCCGCTGGTCTGCTCGGCCTTCAACGCCGACTTCGACGGTGACCAGATGGCAGTCCACCTGCCGCTGTCCGCCGAGGCGCAGGCCGAGGCCCGGATCCTGATGCTGTCGACGAACAACATCCTGAAGCCGTCGGACGGTCGCCCCGTCACGATGCCTACCCAGGACATGATCATCGGCATCTACTTCCTGACCCTGGGCCGCCCCGGCGCTCCGGGCGAGGGTCGTGCGTTCTCGTCGAGCTCCGAGGCGATCATGGCGTTCGACAAGGGCGAGATCTCGCTGCAGTCGAAGGTCAAGATCCGGCTGAACGGCATCTACGCGCTGCCCTCAGGCATGGAGGCTCCGGAGGGTTGGACCGAGGGTGACCCGATCATCCTCGACACCACCCTGGGCCGGGCGCTGTTCAACGAGGCGCTCCCGAGCAACTACGAGTACGTCGAGTACCAGGTCGGCAAGAACGAGCTGGGCAAGATCGTCAACGACCTCGCCGAGCGGTACACCAAGGTCGAGGTCGCGAACTCGCTCGACGCCCTCAAGGACACCGGCTTCACCTGGGCGACCCGCTCGGGCGTGACGGTCTCCATCGAGGACGTCGTGTCGCCGAAGGACAAGCTGCAGATCCTCGAGAAGTACGAGGAGAACGCCGCCAAGGTCCAGAAGCAGTTCGAGCGCGGTCTGATCACCGACGACGAGCGTCGCCAGGAGCTCATCGAGATCTGGACCGACGCGTCGAACGTGGTCGCCAAGGCGATGCAGAAGAACTTCGACCAGGACAACCCGATCTTCATGATGGTGAACTCGGGCGCTCGCGGTAACTGGATGCAGGTCCGTCAGATCGCGGCGATGCGTGGTCTGGTGGCCAACCCGAAGGGTGACATCATCCCGCGGCCGATCAAGTCGAACTTCCGTGAGGGCCTCTCGGTCCTGGAGTACTTCATCTCCACTCACGGTGCTCGCAAGGGTCTGGCCGACACCGCGCTGCGTACCGCCGACTCCGGGTACCTCACCCGGCGTCTGGTGGACGTTTCCCAGGACGTCATCATCCGTGAGGACGACTGCGGTACCGAGCGGGGCATGCCGAAGGTCATCGGCGTCGTGGGCGAGGACGGTGTGGTCCGCAAGGACCTCAACGCCGAGACCTCGGCGTACGCCCGGAACGCTGCTGTCGATGTCGTCTCCGCTACCGGTGACGTCATCGTCGCCGCCGGCGGCGACCTGGGCGACGTCCAGATCGAGGAGCTCATCGCTGCTGGTATCGCCGAGGTCAAGGTGCGCTCGGTCCTGACCTGCGACGCCAAGACCGGTACCTGCGCCAAGTGCTACGGCCGCTCGCTGGCCACCGGCAAGCTCGTCGACATCGGTGAGGCCGTCGGCATCATCGCGGCCCAGTCGATCGGTGAGCCCGGCACGCAGCTGACCATGCGTACCTTCCACACCGGTGGTGTGGCCTCCGCAGACGACATCACGCAGGGTCTTCCCCGCGTCGTGGAGCTCTTCGAGGCCCGTCAGCCCAAGGGCCGTGCGCCGATCTCGGAGGCCTCCGGCCGTCTGGAGATCGAGGACACGGACAAGGCCCGCAAGCTGATCGTCACCCCGGACGACGGTTCGGACCCGGTGGAGTACCCGGTCAGCAAGCGGTCCCGCCTCTCGGTCGCCGACGGCGACCACGTCGAGGTCGGTCAGCAGCTGATCCAGGGCACACCCGACCCCAAGGAGGTGCTGCGCATCCTCGGTGTCCGCAAGTGCCAGGAGCACTTGGTGGCCGAGGTCCAGCAGGTGTACCGCAGCCAGGGTGTGTCGATCCACGACAAGCACATCGAGATCATCGTCCGGCAGATGCTCCGCCGGGTGACCGTGATCGAGTCCGGTGACACCAAGCTGCTCCCGTCCGACCTGGTCGACCGGGTCCGGTACGAGGAGGAGAACCGTCGCGTGGTCACCGAGGGCGGCAAGCCGGCCTCGGGTCGTGCGGAGCTCATGGGTATCACCAAGGCCTCGCTCGCGACCGAGTCGTGGCTCTCGGCGGCCTCCTTCCAGGAGACCACCCGGGTCCTCACCGACGCGGCGATCAACGGCAAGTCCGACTCGCTGCGCGGCCTGAAGGAGAACGTGATCATCGGCAAGCTGATCCCGGCAGGTACCGGCCTCGAGCGGTACCGCAACATCCGGGTCGAGCCCACCGAGGAGGCCCGCGCAGCGGCGTACTCCGTCACCGGTTACGACTCCTACGGCAGCTACGACTTCGGTACGCCGGGGAACCAGACTGTCGCGCTCGACGACTTCGACTTCGGTTCCTACCAGAACTGAGTCCGGTCAGACGTTGGCCCCGTTCCACCGCGAGGTGGGACGGGGCCTTCGCCGTTGGGACAGGATGACCCCATGACCTCCTGGAGCCACGACCTCGACGCCCTGGTCTCCCGCGGTGTTGCCGAACTCGGCCTCGAACACGTGGCCACTGCGCTCGAAGAGGCTCTCGACGGCCTGGCTCACCACCCCGACGCCCCGGTCGAACCGCTGCGCCCACCGGTTCCGGTCCTCGGGGTCGACGCCTGCCCGACCGGGTGGGTCGGCGTTCTGCTGGGACCCGAGGGTCGCGCCAGCGTGTACGTCGCCGGGACCATCGCCGCACTCATCGGGCTCGTTGCCGAGACTGCCGAGGTCCAGGTGGTGGCGATCGACATCCCGATCGGCCTGCCCGACTCAGGCCCGCGGCAGGCGGACGTGCTGGCCCGTGCCGAGCTCCCGGGCAAGGCGTCGTCGGTCTTCCCCACGCTGACCCGGGCGGCGTACGAGGCCGAGAGCTACGCCGAAGGACGTGCTGCGAACATCGCCGCGACCGGCGGTTCCAGTGCCAGCGCGCAGGCCTACGCGCTGCGCGCCAAGATCCTCGACGTCGACGAGTGGGTACGTTCGGGGCCGGGCGTCGAGGTGCTCGAGGTGCACCCGGAGCTGTCTTTCGCCCGGATGGCCGGGGCGCCGATCGTTGCCCGCAAGAAGGTTCCCGAGGGGGTTGCCCTGCGGCGCGAAGCACTGCGGCTGAGCGGGATCACCGCGCCCGGCTGGTACCCCGGGTCGGGCTTCGGCGAGGACGACCTTCTTGACGCGTGCGCAGCGGCGTGGACCGCAGCCCGGCACGCGGTCGGGGCCAGCGAGTCGTTCCCCGCCGTGCCGGAGGTCTTCAGCGACGGGATCCCGGCGGCCGTCCGCGTGTGAACCAGGTCAGGCCTGTGAGCGCGACGGCGGCGGCGAGTCCAGCGCCTCACGCAGGTAGGACCGGCCGCCCTCGGACTCGAGGACTTCCTGGGCCCGGCTGATCAGCCGCTCGTTGGGCCAGACGTGCAGGAACATCAGCACCTCGGCGACCGCCACGCCAACGATCGCCAGGTAGATGCCACCCGCGTCGACGGTGAGGGCGAGCGCGATCGAGACCAGCGCGATCGCCTCGGCCAGCGCGAACCGGAGGATCGTGGTGCTCTGCAGTTGGCTGGCCGACGTACGGCGAGCCTCGTCCTCCGCGGTCCCGGGGACCACCGGCACGAACCGGTAGCCGATCACCGGGATGACTGCTACCTCGGCCACGGCCGCTGCGACCAGCACCGCGATCGCCCAGACGGGCGGCGTCCCGGTGCCGTCGGAGGCGAGGATCGAGACGATGGCCACCAAGATGATCACCAGGGAGGCCATCAGCGCCGCGCACAAGGTGCGCAGGGCCTGCCGGAACGACGAGGGAGTGTGGTCAGCCATGGGTCCACGCTAGGCGATGGACACCGGTTGGCTGCGTGTGGACCCTGCTGGGAGAATGGTCCGGTGACCACGCCCCTTCCTGCCAGCACCGATGTCCTCGTCGTCGGCGCCGGCCCCGCAGGCTCCTCGGCAGCGACCTGGGCGGCGCGCGCTGGTCGAGACACCGTGCTCGTGGACGCGGCCGTCTTCCCGCGCGACAAGACCTGCGGAGACGGACTCACCCCCCGGGCGATCGGCGAGCTCGCGCGCCTCGGGCTCGACGACTGGATCCGCACGCACACCGTCAACCAGGGCCTTCGCGCGCACGGCTTCGGCCAGACGCTGCTGCTGCCGTGGCCGGGGGGCTCCCTGCCGGCGTACGGGTCGGCGGTCCCGCGGACCGAGCTCGACGACCACCTGCGCACCACGGCGATCAAGACCGGTGCTGCCGCGATCGACGGTGCCCGCGCCGTCGACGTACGGCGGGACGGCGCGCGCGTGGCCGCGGTTGTGTTCGAGAAGGACGGGGAGCGCTTCGAGATCGCCTGCCGGACGCTCGTGGTCGCCGACGGCGTCCGGTCCGGTCTCGGCAAGGTGCTGGGACGCGAGTGGCACCGCGACACCGTGTACGGCGTGGCGGGTCGCTCCTACATCGACTCGGGAATGTCCGAGGACCCGTGGATCAGCTCGCACCTGGAGCTGCGCGGCGAGCAGGACGAGATCCTGTCGGGCTACGGCTGGATCTTCCCGCTCGGTGACGGTTCGGTGAATCTGGGCGTCGGCACCCTCGCCACTGCCAAGCGGCCGGCGGAGGTCGCCCTGCGGCCGTTGATGAAGCACTACGCGGAGCAGCGCCGCGAGGAGTTCCAGTTCTCCGGCGACATCCGGATGCCCACCTCGGCGCTGCTGCCGATGGGTGGGGCGGTATCGAACGTGGCCGGCCCGAACTGGGCCCTGATCGGCGACGCCGCTGCCTGCGTCAACCCGCTGAACGGCGAGGGCATCGACTACGGCCTGGAGACCGGCCGGTTGCTGGTCGAGGTCCTGACTGCCACCCCGGACGCAGACCTGTCGGTGGTGTGGCCGGCCCTGCTGCGCGAGCACTACGGCGAGTCCTTCTCGATCGCTCGCAGGCTGGCAGGCATCGTGACGGTGCCGCAGGCGTTGCGCGCGCTCGGGCCGATCGGGATGCGCTCGGACTGGATGATGACGCTCGCCCTGCGCTGGATGGGCAACCTGGTCACCGACGAGGACCGGGACCGTGCCGCCCGGATCTGGCGGTGGGCCGGCAAGCGCTCGGTCAAGCTCGACCACCGCCCCCCCTTCTCCTGAGAGCCCGTTGAATCCGGGCTTTCGGTCGGTCCAATCCAGACTTCGGGTTCAGTGACCAAACCAAAAGTTGCTTCTCAACGAACCAGAAGCCTCTACTCAACGAGATCGGAGGGGTGATGGATCGCGTGTACCGCGGCGTCAACGCGCTTGGCCGGCTCGCGCTGCGCGCGCTCGACATCACCGTGGTGCCGACCGGCTTGGGGAACCTGCCCACCTCCGGCCCGGTGATCCTGGCCGCGAACCACGTCGCGTACCCCGACTTCGTGTGCATCGAGAAGGCCGCGATCGAGCAGGGCCGTTACGTGCGGTTCATGACCCGGTACGACGTGTGGAGGCCGGGCCCGCTGGCCTGGGCGATGGACCGGATGCAGCACATCCCGGTTGACCGGGACAGCTCGGCCGCGGCGTACCTGAAGGCCCGCCGGCTGCTCGCGGAGGGTGAGGCGGTCGGGGTCTTTCCCGAAGCCGGTATCAGCTACTCCTACACCGTGCGGTCGCTGATGCGCGGCGCCGTCGCGCTGGCCCGCGAGACGGGAGCACCGCTGGTCCCGACGGCGGTCTGGGGTTCGCAGCGGATCTACTCGGTCGGTATCCCCGAACCGGCACCGGACCTGACCCGCGGACGCCGCGTCGACATCGTGTACGGTCCGCCGCTGCAGATCCGTCCCGACGCCGACCTGGTCGCAGAGACCGAACGGCTCGGGCACCTGCTCACCACGATGGTCGAGGCGCTGCAGCTGATGCCCGAGCACCGACCGCGACCCGGCGAGCACGCCACCTGGTACCCGGCCCACCTCGGCGGACACGCGCCGACCCGCGAGGTCGCGGCGGCGTACGACGTCGTCCCGAGCACAGCGGTACCGCCGACCTGGGGCCCCGGAACTGCGTAGAGTCTGACCGTGTCCCGTGAGCTGCCCGAACCCTCTGAGCTGACGGATCTCCCGCGCCGTCAGCGGGTAGCGGCGTACGCGGTGATCGTCCGGGACGACGACATCCTGCTCTCCCGATTGGCGCCGTACCTGGGCCCGAACGAGCAGTGGACCCTTCCCGGCGGCGGCATCGACTTCGGTGAGGACCCGCGCGACGCCGTCGTCCGCGAGGTGTACGAGGAGACCGGTCTTGACGTCGAGGTCGGCGACCGGGCCTGGATCGACTCCGCGAGGCGCAACGCGACGGCTACGCGCGACAGCGGCGTCGACACCGACATGCACTCGGTCCGGATGATCTTCGAGGGCTGGGCCCCGGTCGACAGCCCGCCGCCGCGGGTGGTCGAGGAGAACGGGTCGACAGTCGACGCCCGCTGGGTCCCCCTTGCCGCGGTGCTCGAGCGCCGCTGGCCGGTCGTGGGGTGGGTCCGGGCCGCGCTGGAGGACCACGAGGCTCACCGGGTGCAGCGTCTGGCTGCCAAGGGCGTCGTCCGTCGGGGGGCGGCCGGCGAGGAGATTCTGCTGGCCCGGTTGAGCCGGTTCGCGGTCGAGACCGGCGCCTGGACCTTGCCCGGTGGGGGAGTGGACCACGGCGAGCGCCCCGCCGCCGCGCTCGCGCGCGAGATGTTGGAGGAGACCGGCCTGCACGCCGAGGTCGGCGCCCTGATCGGAGTGCACGACCTGCACCTCACCGGTACGGCGCCCAACGGCCGCCACGAGGACTTCCACGCCGTGAACCTGATCTTCGCCGTCACCGTGCCTGCCGACGCCGTGCCGCAGGTCCTCGAGACCGACGGCACGACCGACGAGGTGGCCTGGATCGCGGTAGCGGAGATCACCTCCGGGGCGGTCCAGGTGACCGACGTCGTGCGGCACGCGTTAGCGTCTGCGCCATGAGTCGCAGCGAGACCGTCTTCACCTACGGGGCACCGGGCCTGAAGTTCGGTGTGGGTGCCTCCGACGAGATCGGCTACGACCTCAGCCAGTACGACGTCCGCCGGGTCCTGGTGCTCACCGACCCGGGCGTGGCCGCAACCGGTCACCCGCAGCGGGTGGCCGACCAGATGGCCGGGTTCGGCATCGAGGCGATCGTCTTCAACGGCGTACAGGTCGAGCCCACCGATGCGAGCTTCACCGCAGCGATCACCTTCGCCCGTGAGACCGGTCCGTGGGACGCGTACGTCGCGGTCGGCGGCGGTTCGACGATCGACACCGCCAAGGCCGTGAACCTGCTCACCACCAACGACGGCGACCTGATGGACTACATCAACGCGCCGGTCGGGCGGGCACGTGCGCCGCGGAACGCTCTCAAGCCGCTGGTCGCCGTACCGACGACGACCGGGACGGGAGCGGAGTCGACAACGATCTGCGTCCTGGACGTGCTGGCGCTGAAGGTGAAGACCGGGATCAGCCACGCTCGGTTGCGGCCGACGCTCGCGGTGGTGGACCCGGCGCTCACGATGACCCAACCGGCCGGGGTGACCGCAGCCGCCGGGATGGACATCCTGTGCCACGCCCTGGAGTCCTACACGGCGCGCGCGTTCACGGCGTACGACGCCAAGACCCCTGAGCAGCGGGTGCCTTACTGCGGTGCCAACCCGATCTCCGACCTGTGGTCCGAGCAGGCGATGACGCTGCTGGCGACGTCCTTCCGCCAGGCCGTGCACCACGGCGACGACACGGTCGCTCGGGAGCAGATGGCTCTCGCGGCCACCATGGCCGGTCTCGGTTTCGGCAACGCCGGTGTGCACCTCCCGCACGCGAACGCCTACCCGATCGCGGGCCGGGTCAAGGACTCCTGTCCCGATTTCCGGCCGGCCGGCTACCCGGCGGACGAGCCGATGGTCCCGCACGGGATGGCGGTCTCGCTGACCGCGCCCGAGGCCTTCCGCTGGACTTTCTCCTCCAGCCCCGAGCGACACCTGCGAGCCGCCTCGCTGCTAGCCCCTGGCCACGGGTACGACGCTGGTCCCGACGCCCTGCCGAGCGTGCTCGCCGACCTGATGCGCGACATCGCGATCCCGAACGGGCTCGGTGCCGTCGGGTACGACGAGGGTGACGTCGACGACCTGGTCACCGGCACGATGCAGCAGCAACGGCTGCTGGCGACCGCGCCGCGCGAGGTCACCGAGGACGATGCCGCCGGCATCCTGGGCCGATCGCTGGAGCTCTGGTGACGATCCAGGAGCGACCGGCGGCTGCCGCCGGCGCGGCGGCCTACATCGCTGCCCTGCGACAGGCCGGGCTGGAGTTCGACGACTCCACGCTGGCCCGCACCCTGTACGCCAGCGACGCCGGGCTCTACCGGATCGAGCCGCAGGTGGTGGTGCGGCCGCGCGACTCCGACGACGTGCTCGCCGTGCTGGCGGTCGCCCGGGAGTTCGAGACCAGCGTGACGATGCGCGGCGCCGGCACGTCGATCGCCGGCAACGCGATCGGCCCCGGCATCGTCGTCGACACCACCCGGTACCTGAACAAGGTCCTCAAGGTCGATCCCGAGGCTCGGACCGCGACCGTCCAGCCGGGCGTGGTGCACGCCGCGCTGCAGAAGGCGGCCGCGCCCCACGGCCTCCGGTTCGGTCCGGACCCCTCGACGCACACCCGCTGCACCATCGGCGGGATGATCGGCAACAACGCCTGCGGCTCGCGCGCGCTCGGCTACGGCCGCACGGCCGACAACGTGGTCGGGCTGCGCGTAGCGCTCGCGGACGGCGAGGTGATCGGTCCGCGCGGTGCGCTGCACTCGGTCGGGTTCTCGGTCGACGAGGAACGCAGCCTGCGCGGGTTCGAGATCCCGACGACCGCGGCACCGTCCCGGCTGATGGCCGACGTGGCGGCCCTGGTCGACGCCAACCTGGCGCTGATCCGCACCGAGTTCGGCCGTTTCGGCCGCCAGGTCTCGGGCTACTCGCTCGAGCACCTGCTGCCCGAGAACGGCCGCCGCTTCGATAAGTTCCTGGTCGGCAGCGAGGGCACCCTCGGTGTCGTCCTGGACGCGACCGTCCGGCTGGTCGAGGACGCGCCGTACCGGGCGCTGGTGCTGCTCGGCTTCGGCTCGATGCCCGAGGCCGCCGACGCCGTTCCTGCGGTGCTCGGCGTCGCGGGGGATCTTGACGGCATGCTTACCGCCTGCGAGGGCTTGGACCACCGGATCACCGACCTTGTCGTCGGCCACCCCGAGCTGCCCGCCGGTCGCGGCTGGCTCTTCGTCGAGGTGACCGCCGAGACCGCCGAGCAGGTGGCTGCCGCGGCGGCACGGGTCGGTGCCGCGGTCGACGTGCCGCAGCGGATCGTCACCGACCCCGGCGAGCAGGCCCGGCTCTGGCGGATCCGTGAGGACGGCGCCGGGCTCGCCGCGCGCTCGCTCTCCCGGCAGGCGCAGGCAGGCTGGGAGGACGCGGCAGTGCCGCCGGACCGGCTCGGTGCGTACCTGCGCGACTTCGAGACGCTGCTCTCCGACTCCGGGCTCGACACGGTTCCGTACGGCCACTTCGGCGACGGCTGCGTGCATTCCCGGATCGACTTCACGCTGAGCGACGGACGGGGGCGGGCCGGGTACCGGTCCTTCGTCGAGGCCGCTGCTGACTTGGTCGCGTCCTACGGCGGCTCGATGAGTGGCGAGCACGGTGACGGGCGGGCGCGCTCGGAGCTGCTCGGCCGGATGTACTCGCCCGAGGCGATGGCGCTGATGGCCGCGGTCAAGCACGCCCTGGACCCGCGCAACGTCCTGAACCCCGGGGTGCTCGTGGACCCGGATCCGCTGGATGCGTCGATCCGGTTGGCCAGCCAGCCCGCCGGCCCGCTGGCGATGCTCTTCGACGACGCCCACCGCTGCACCGGCGTCGGCAAGTGCCTTGCCGACAACACCGGCCCGGGAGGTGTGATGTGCCCGTCCTTCCTGGCGAGCCGCGACGAGAAGGACAGCACCCGTGGCCGGTCCCGGGTGCTCCAGGACGTGGTCGCCGGGCACCTCCCGATCACCGACGCCGCGGTCACCGACGCCCTCGACCTCTGCCTGTCGTGCAAGGGCTGCGCGCACGACTGCCCGACCGGGGTCGACATGGCGACGTACAAGTCACAGGTGCTCCACGCCAAGTACGCCGGCAAGCGCCGCCCGCGGTCGCACTACGCGTTGGGCCGGCTCCCGAAGTGGGCCGCGATGGCCCCGCCGCGGCTCTCGAACCTGATGCTGCGGAGCTCGACCCTGGCCGGGCTGGCGAAGAAGGTCGCCGGGATCGACTCCCGGCGCAGCCTGCCGTCCTTCAGCCCGCGCCGCCTCCGGGCATCGGCGGAGTCGGCCCGGGTGCGCCCGGCGAGCACCCCGGACGTGTGGATCTGGGCGGACAGCTTCACCGATCACTTCGCCGCCGACAGTGGCCGCGCCGCCCTCGACATGCTGGCCGCAGCCGGGATCGAGGCGAAGGTCATCCCCGAGCGCGCCTGCTGCGCGCTGACCTGGGTCACCACCGGCCAGCTCGACCAGGCCCGGAAGATCCTGACCTCCTCGGTGGCGACGCTCTACCCGTACGCCGCCAGCGGTGTCCCGATCGTCGGCCTGGAGCCGTCGTGCCTGGCGGCCATGCGCAGCGACGCGACCGAGCTGCTGGAAGACCCGCGCACGGCAGAGGTCGCCGCGTCGATGCTCACGCTCTCGGAGTTCCTGACCCGGGCGCAGGAATCGGGTCGCTGGACCCCGCCGGACCTGAGCGGGACCGAGATCGTGGTCCAGCCGCACTGCCACCACGCGAGCATCCTCGGTTTCGAGAAGGACCTCGCGCTGCTGACCTCGACAGGCGCGACGATCACCCGCCTCGGCGGCTGCTGCGGCCTGGCGGGCAACTTCGGTGTCGAGCAGGGCCACTACGAGACCAGCGTGGCGATCGCCGAGCACACCCTGCTGCCGGCCGTCCGGGCAGCGGGGCAGGACGCCGTGATCCTGGCCGACGGGATGTCCTGCCGCATTCAGCTCGACGACCTTGCCGGCGTACGGGCGCTGCACCTGGCCGAGCTGCTCGCGAATTCACAACCCAGGTTGTGAAACCGCCGCTTCCCGAATGGGATCTCGTTCGGGAAGCGGCAGTTTCACAACAGGAGTTGTGAATTCTGGGGCGACTTCATCCCGAGCGCGGGCCGCATCGGGACCGGCCACTTCGGGGTCAGCCCCGCACCGATCGGGGTGTTGCGCCAGCGTCGGCCCAGCATCGGCCGGACCCAACCCTGCCACCAGTCGATCTCGTCCGAGACGGCCTCCCGCAGCGTCCGCGACGGGATCGAACCCAGGTCGCGCAGGGTGATGGTGCTGTCGACCTGCAGGGTGCGCAGCACGGCGGCCGCCAGGTAGCGGTGACCGTGCCGGGACATGTGCAGCCTGTCCGGCTCCCACATCCGGGGGTGGATGTACTCCCGCATGGCCCAGTGGTCCACGAGCAGGGCGTCGTAGGCGAGCGCCACCTCGCGGACCCGCCGGTTGAACTGGTTGTTCCGCATCCGGAGCGGTTCCAGGAGCGGGGAGAGCCGCAGGTCGTAGCTGGTGAACAGCAGCACCCGGGCGCCGGTCGAGGAAAGCTGGGCGACGGCCTTCTCGTAGCGGGCCAGGACGTCGTCCATGTCGATCCGGATCTGCAGGATGTCGTTGCCGCCGGCGAAGAAGGAGACCAGGGTCGGTTCCAGGGCGGATGCCGCGTCGACCTGGTGCTCGATCACGTCGTCGAGCACCCGGCTGCGCAGGGCGAGGTTGACGTACTCGGTGTCGGGGTCGTTCTTCGCGAGCTGACGCGCCACCCGGTCGGCCCAACCCCGTACGCCGTTGGGGTAGCGGTCGTCCCAGTCCCCGACGCCCTCGGTGAACGAGTCGCCGATCGCTACGAACCGTTCTGCCATGGAGCACACGGTGACCCACAGTGCTGACCGTGGTGCCAACGTGAGATGAACGTACCGCGTCGAAGAGCCCGGACTGCTGACGCGTTTTGACCGCCGGTCCCCGGGCCGGTAATCTCGTTCCTTGTGTCTGGGCAACCCAGGCGCCTCGGCCATGCCCGGGGCAGTGAGCAGTCTCCGGACGTCGCTGCAGCACCACAGCACAGATCTCCACCACCGTGCCCGGCAGAGTGCCGCGCACAGATAGTCAACACGAAAGGGAACCACCCGGTGCCCACGATTAACCAGTTGGTCCGCAAGGGACGCCAGGACAAGGTGTCGAAGTCCAAGACGCCCGCCCTGAAGGGTTCGCCCCAGCGACGCGGTGTCTGTACCCGCGTCTACACCACCACCCCGAAGAAGCCGAACTCCGCTCTGCGCAAGGTCGCCCGTGTGCGTCTTTCCAGTGGCGTCGAGGTCACCGCGTACATCCCGGGTGTGGGTCACAACCTCCAGGAGCACTCGATCGTGCTCGTCCGCGGCGGCCGGGTGAAGGACCTTCCCGGTGTCCGTTACAAGATCATTCGCGGCGTCCTCGACACCCAGGGTGTCAAGAACCGCAAGCAGGCCCGCAGCCGTTACGGCGCGAAGAAGGAGAAGAGCTAATGCCTCGTAAGGGTCCCGCTCCCAAGCGTCCGATCGTCGTCGACCCGGTCTACGGGTCGCAGGTCGTCACCCAGCTCGTCTCCAAGGTCCTCCAGGACGGCAAGAAGCAGGTCGCCCAGCGGATCGTCTACACGGCACTCGAGGGTGCCCGTGAGAAGACCGGTACCGACCCCGTGGCCACGCTGAAGCGCGCGCTGGACAACGTCAAGCCGGCGATCGAGGTCAAGAGCCGCCGTGTCGGTGGCGCCACCTACCAGGTCCCGATCGAGGTCAAGGGCACGCGTGGCACCACGCTCGCGCTGCGCTGGCTCGTCGGGTACGCCGCGGAGCGTCGCGAGAAGACGATGGCCGAGCGCTTGCAGAACGAGATCCTCGATGCAGCCAACGGCCTCGGTGCCGCTGTGAAGAAGCGCGAGGACACTCACAAGATGGCCGAGTCGAACAAGGCCTTCGCTCACTACCGCTGGTGACTCGTGTGAAGGCGCTCGGCGGCAACGTCGCCGGGCGCCCTCACCACCACCTGCATCCATCAACATCCCAGAGGAACTGACTTTCAGTGGCAGTCGACATCACGACGGACCTCAACAAGGTCCGCAACATCGGCATCATGGCGCACATCGACGCCGGCAAGACCACCACCACCGAGCGCATCCTGTTCTACACCGGCATCACGTACAAGATCGGTGAAGTTCACGAGGGCGCAGCCACGATGGACTGGATGGAGCAGGAGCAGGAGCGCGGCATCACGATCACGTCAGCCGCGACGACCTGCTGGTGGAAAGAGCACCAGATCAACATCATCGACACCCCCGGGCACGTCGACTTCACCGCCGAGGTGGAGCGTTCGCTCCGCGTCCTCGACGGCGCTGTCGCTGTGTTCGACGGCGTCGCCGGTGTCGAGCCGCAGACGATGACCGT
>JAOPXD010000065.1 GCA_025965315.1 Marmoricola sp. | reverse complement strand
TGCTCGGCAAGCGCGTCGACTACTCGGGCCGTTCGGTCATCGTCGTCGGCCCGCAGCTCAAGCTGCACCAGTGCGGTCTGCCGAAGTACATGGCGATCGAGCTGTTCAAGCCGTTCGTGATGAAGCGGCTCGTCGACCTGTCGCACGCGCAGAACATCAAGTCCGCCAAGCGGATGGTCGAGCGTGCGGTCCGCCCCGAGGTCTGGGACGTGCTCGAAGAGGTCATCGCCGAGCACCCGGTGCTGCTGAACCGGGCACCGACGCTGCACCGTCTGGGCATCCAGGCCTTCGAGCCCCAGCTGATCGAGGGCAAGGCCATCCAGATCCACCCGCTCGTCTGCTCGGCCTTCAACGCCGACTTCGACGGTGACCAGATGGCGGTGCACCTGCCGCTGTCGGCCGAGGCGCAGGCCGAGGCCCGGATCCTGATGCTCTCGACGAACAACATCCTCAAGCCGTCGGACGGTCGTCCGGTGACCATGCCTACCCAGGACATGATCATCGGCATCTACTTCCTGACGCTCGGCCGTGACGGCGAGCCCGGTGAAGGCCGTGCGTTCTCCTCGTCCTCCGAGGCGCTGATGGCGTTCGACAAGGGCGAGATCTCGCTCCAGTCGCAGGTCAAGATCCGGCTCAACGGGATCTACGCGCTGCCCGCGGGCAAGGAAGCTCCGGAGGGCTGGGTCGAAGGCGACCCGATCATCCTGCAGACCACCCTGGGCCGGGCCTTGTTCAACGAGGCGCTCCCGGGCAACTACGAGTACGTCGAGTACCAGGTCGGCAAGAACGAGCTGGGCAAGATCGTCAACGACCTGGCCGAGCGCTACTCCAAGGTCGAGGTCGCGAACTCGCTCGACGCCCTCAAGGACACCGGCTTCATGTGGGCGACCCGCTCAGGTGTGACCGTGTCCATCGAGGACGTCGTCTCGCCGAAGGACAAGCTGCAGATCCTCGAGAAGTACGAGGACGACGCCGCGAAGGTCCAGAAGCAGTTCGAGCGCGGTCTGATCACCGACGACGAGCGTCGCCAGGAGCTCATCGAGATCTGGACCCAGGCGTCCAACGAGGTCGCTGCAGCGATGCAGAAGAACTTCGACCAGGACAACCCGATCTTCATGATGGTGAACTCGGGTGCCCGCGGTAACTGGATGCAGGTCCGCCAGATCGCGGCCATGCGTGGCCTGGTGGCGAACCCCAAGGGCGACATCATCCCGCGACCGATCAAGTCGAACTTCCGTGAGGGCCTGTCGGTCCTGGAGTACTTCATCTCCACCCACGGTGCTCGCAAGGGTCTGGCCGACACCGCGCTGCGTACGGCCGACTCGGGGTACCTGACCCGTCGTCTGGTCGACGTGTCGCAGGACGTCATCATCCGTGAGGACGACTGCGGTACCGAGCGCGGCATGCCCAAGGTGATCGGTGTCGTCGGCGAGGACGGCGTGGTCCGCAAGGACCTCAACGCCGAGACCTCGGCGTACGCCCGCAACGCTGCGGTCGACGTGGTCCACCCGACCACCGGTGCACTGCTGGTCGCTGCCGGCGCCGACCTCGGCGACGTGCAGATCGAGGAGCTCATCGCCTCGGGGATCGCGGAGGTCAAGGTCCGTTCGGTCCTGACCTGCGACGCCAAGACGGGTACCTGCGCCAAGTGCTACGGCCGTTCGCTGGCCACCGGCAAGCTGGTCGACATCGGTGAGGCTGTCGGCATCATCGCCGCCCAGTCCATCGGCGAGCCCGGCACGCAGCTGACCATGCGTACCTTCCACACCGGTGGGGTGGCGTCGGCTGACGACATCACCCAGGGTCTGCCCCGCGTGGTCGAGCTGTTCGAGGCCCGTCAGCCCAAGGGTCGTGCGCCGATCTCGGAGGCCTCAGGCCGTCTCGAGATCGAGGACACGGACAAGGCCCGCAAGCTGATCGTCACCCCGGACGACGGTTCGGAGCCGGTCGAGTACCCGGTCAGCAAGCGGTCCCGCCTCTCGGTCGCCGACGGCGAGCACGTGGAGGTCGGTCAGCAGCTGATCCAGGGCACGCCGGACCCCAAGGAGGTCCTGCGCATCCTGGGTGTCCGCAAGTGCCAGGAGCACCTCGTGGCCGAGGTCCAGCAGGTGTACCGCAGCCAGGGCGTGTCGATCCACGACAAGCACATCGAGATCATCGTCCGGCAGATGCTGCGCCGGGTGACCGTGATCGAGTCCGGCGACACCAAGCTGCTCCCGTCCGACCTGGTCGACCGGGTGCGGTACGAGGAGGAGAACCGTCGCGTCGTCACCGAGGGCGGCAAGCCGGCCTCGGGTCGTGCGGAGCTGATGGGTATCACCAAGGCCTCGCTCGCCACCGAGTCGTGGCTCTCGGCGGCCTCCTTCCAGGAGACCACCCGGGTCCTCACCGACGCAGCGATCAACGGCAAGTCCGACTCGCTGCGCGGCCTGAAGGAGAACGTGATCATCGGCAAGCTGATCCCGGCTGGTACCGGCCTCGAGCGGTACCGCAACATCCGGGTGGAGCCCACCGAGGAGGCCCGCGCTGCGGCGTACTCCGTCACCGGTTACGACTCCTACGGCAGCTACGACTTCGGTACGCCGGGCAACCAGACGGTTGCACTGGATGACTTCGACTTCGGTTCTTACCAGAACTGATCGAACCGAATCTCCAGCAAGGCCCCGTCCGAGAGGACGGGGCCTTGCTCGTTCCGTGCGGCAGGATTGACCCATGACCGACGACTGGCAGGCGCAGCTCTCGGCGGCGGTCGCCCGAGGGCTCGACCTCGTCGGGCTGGATGCCGTCGCTGCCGCGCTGGCCGACCAGGTGCAGGCGCTCGCCGAGCACCCGGACGCACCGGTCGAGGTACTGCGACCGGACAGGCCGGTCCTGGGCGTGGTGGCCTGCGAGAGCGGTCGGCTCGGGGTGCTCCTCCAGCTCGACGGTCGGGTCAGCGTGCACGTGGCCCGCTCTGTCGAGACGCTGCTCGAGCTGGTGGTCGAGACGACGGAGCCCGGTGTCGTGGTCGAGGCGGAGTCCGGCAGTGAAGGTGCGCCCGCGGCGGACCGTCGTGAGCTGCTGCGGCGTGCCGGCCTGGTCGTCCCGGGGTGGTACTCGGGCTCCGGGTTCAGCGAGGGTGACCTGCTCGACGCCTGTACGGCGGTGCTCTCGGCCCTGAGCCCGTAACGCGACCAGATCGCCCCTGGCCCCCGGCTACCGAGGCTCGGGCCGCACTGGGAGGATGGCTCGGTGAGCACCCCACCACCCCTGAGCACCGACGTCCTGGTCGTCGGAGCGGGGCCTGCCGGATCCTCGGCGGCGGCCTGGGCAGCCCGTGCCGGACGCGACGTGGTGCTCGCGGACTCGGCGACCTTCCCGCGCGACAAGACCTGTGGCGACGGACTGACCCCGCGGGCGATCGGCGAGCTCGAGCGCCTCGGTCTCGGCGACTGGATCCGGGCGCACACCGTGAACCACGGCTTGCGCGCTCACGGGTTCGGTCAGACGCTGCTGCTCCCGTGGCCCGGCGGGTCGTTGCCGTCGTACGGGTCCGCCGTTGCCCGGACCGAGCTGGACGACCACCTGCGCACGACCGCGATCAAGTCCGGCGCGACCGCCGTCGACGGCGCTCGCGCGGTCGATGCGCGCCTGGACGGCGGTCGGGTGACGGCCGTGGTGTTCGAACGAGCGGGGGAGACCTTCGAGATCAGCTGCAACCGGCTGGTCGTCGCCGACGGTGTCCGGTCCGGCCTGGGCAAGGTACTGGGCCGCGAGTGGCACCGGGACACCGTGTACGGCGTGGCCGGGCGCTCGTACGTCGACTCGACGATGGCGGACGATCCCTGGATCAGCTCGCACCTGGAGCTGCGCGGCGAGCAGGGCGAGATCCTGTCCGGCTACGGCTGGATCTTCCCGCTCGGGGACGGACAGGTGAACCTGGGCGTGGGTACGCTCGCCACCGCGAAGCGTCCCGCCGACATCGCGATCAAGCCGTTGATGAAGCACTACGCCGAGCAGCGTCGCGCCGACTTCGGGCTCTCCGGGGACCTGCGGATGCCGACCTCGGCGCTGCTGCCGATGGGTGGTGCGGTCACGAACGTGGCCGGCCCCAACTGGGCCCTGATCGGCGATGCTGCGGCCTGCGTGAACCCTCTCAACGGCGAAGGCATCGACTACGGCCTGGAGACCGGCCGGATGCTGGTCGAGGTGCTCGACGAGGACCTCTCGGTCCGCTGGCCGGCGCTGCTCACCGAGCACTACGGCGAGGCGTTCTCGATCGCCCGGCGGCTGGCGGGTCTGGTGACGGTCCCGCGGCTGCTCCCCGCGCTCGGCCCGGTCGGGATGCGTTCGGACTGGATGATGACGCTGGCACTGCGCTGGATGGGCAACCTGGTCACCGACGAGGACCGGGACCGGTCCGCGCGGATCTGGCGCTGGGCCGGCCGCCGGTCCGTCCAGATGGACCACCGTCCACCTTTCAGCTGAGGCAGGTTGGCATCCGGCGCCGGCACGGTGTCGAATCACCCGCATGGACCGGACCTACCGCACGGTGAACGCGCTCGGACGGGTGGCGCTGGGCGCGCTCGGCGTCCGGGTGGTGCCGAGCGGGCTGGAGAACCTGCCGGCCACCGGTCCGGTGATCCTGGCCGCCAACCACGTCTCCTACGTGGACTTCGTGTGCATCGAGAAGGCGGCGATCGAGAACGGCCGCTACGTCCGGTTCATGACCCGGTACGACGTGTGGAAGCCCGGTCCGTTGGCCTGGGCGATGGACCGGATGCAGCACGTCCCGGTCGACCGGGCGATGCCCGTCGACGCCTACCTGCGCGCGCGACGGCTGCTCGGTGACGGTCAGGCGGTCGGCGTCTTCCCGGAAGCGGGCATCAGCTACTCCTTCACGGTCCGGGCACTGATGCGCGGAGCCGTCGCGCTCGCTCGCGAGACCGGCGCACCGCTGGTCCCGGTCGGGATCTGGGGATCCCAGCGGCTGGCCTCGGTCGGCGTACCGGAGCCGCCACCGGACCTGACCCGCGGACGCCGGGTCGACGTCACCTTCGGTGCTGCTGTGCAGGTGGCGCCGGACGCCGACCTGGTCGGCGAGACGGAGCGCCTCGGCCAGAGGCTGACCGAGCTGCTCGAAGGTCTCCAACAGCTCCCCGAGCACCGGCCGCGGCCGGGAGAGCACGCGACCTGGTACCCGGCGCACCTCGGCGGCCACGCCCCGGACCGAGCAGTCGCGGTGGAGTACGACCTGATGCCGCCCGGCGCGGTCAGCCCGGCGTGGGGGCCGGGGTCCGCAGTCGACGCTCCAGGGCTCCGAAGGGATCCACAGCCACGCTGAGCCGTCGGGCCACCGGCGGCAGCGCCAGGCCCAGCGCGAGCACGACGGCTCCCAGGGTCGCGATGACGAAGGCAAGGTTCGCATGGGTGTCGGCCCACTGCGGGTAGCCGCGGTACCGGGTCAGCATCACCACGAAGCCGTGGAAGAGGTAGACGACCATGGTGGCCGAGCCCATCGTGCTGAACCAACCGCGGCCACGGGGCACCAGGGCGAACACCGAGAGCGCAGCGACCAGGCCGATCCCTAGCAGGGCCGCCTTGATCAGGACCGCATGGATCCCGCTGGCACCGAGGTCCCCGAAGCGCTGGGTGGAGTAGTACCAGTCGGTGCTGATCCAGGAGTCGGTGAACCGGGCGAGCACGAACACGCCGACCAGGCCCACGACCGCCCACGGAACGGCCCGGGGCGACCGGATCCGCTGCCACTGCCGGCTGCCGAAGGTCAGCCCCACGACGAAGAACGGCAGGAACCCGAGCAGCCGGTTGGCGTCGAGCAGGTCGGGGGCGTAGAAGCCGCCGGTGACACCGATCGCGACGGCCACCGCGACAGCGGCGTACGCCGGCAGCTTCTGGAACGCAGGCGCAGCCAGCCGCCAGAAGAAGAGCGCCACCAGGTACCACATCGGGTAGTGCGGGTGCAGGAACAGGTGGTGCAGGGTGATGCCACCGGTCCACTCCCGGTAGTAGGACACGGCGGCCTCGAACACGAAGTAGGGGACCGCGACCGTCAGGACCAGGTTCCGCAGCTTCGCCGGCGTCCAGGCGAACGACCGCGAGAAGTAGCCGGTGATCATCGCGAACGCCGGGATGTGCCACGAGTACAGGAAGTTGTAGGCCCAGCTCTCGGTCGTGGTGTTCGGCAGCAGCGCCCAGGAGTGGCCCACGACGACCAGGGTCACCAGCGTCATCTTGATGTTGTCGAACCACGGGTCGCGGCGGGCGCGGAGCGGCTCGGGGGTCGCTTCTGGGACGGTCGTGCGCTCGAGCACGGCCCCGCTGCGTAGAGTCGTCATGTGTCTGGACTACCCGCTGACCCTGTGGATAACCCCTCAGGAGCACGTGATCTACCTCGCCGTCAGCGAGTTGCGGCATATGCGGTGATTCTGCGCGACGACGACATTCTGCTCTCCAGGCTCGCGCCGTACCTGGGAGACCACGAGCAGTGGACCCTCCCCGGCGGCGGCATCGACTTCGGTGAGGACCCCCGCGATGCGGTCGTGCGCGAGGTCCACGAGGAGACCGGGCTCGACGTCGAGGTGGGCGACCGGGCCTGGATCGACTCGGCACGTCGGTACGCGTCGCCGACCCGCAGCAGCAGCGTCAGCACCGACATGCACTCGGTCCGGATGGTCTTCGAGGCCTGGGCCCCGCCGGACAGCCCCGAGCCCCGGGTGGTCGAGGTGGACGGGTCGACGGTCGACGCCCGCTGGGTCCCGCTGGCAGCCGTCCTCGGGGGGACCTGGCCCGTCGTGGGCTGGGTACGCGCGGCGATCGAGGAGCACGAGGCGACCCGGGTCCAGCGACTCGCGGCCAAGGCACTGGTACGGCGCGACGGCCGGATCCTGCTGGCCCGGCTCAGCCGGTTCGCCGTGGAGAGCGGTCTGTGGACCCTGCCCGGTGGGGGAGTGGACCACGGCGAGCACCCCGCTGCTGCGCTGGTGCGCGAGCTGTTCGAGGAGACCGGCCTGGCAGCCGAGGTCGGCGACCTCGTCGGCGTCCACGACCTGCACCTGACCGGGACGGCGCCGAACGGGCGCCACGAGGACTTCCACGCGGTGAACCTGATCTTCACCGCGGTCGTGCCCGACGACGTCGAGCCGCGGGTCACCGAGATCGGTGGAACCACCGACGACGTCGCCTGGATCGACGTCGCCGACATCACCTCCGGGGTGGTCGCGGTCACCGAGGTGGTCCGGTACGCGTTAGCGTCTGCGCCATGACCTCTGGAGCCGTCAGCGTCCGATCGGAGACTGTGTTCACGTACGGAGCCCCGGGTCTGAAGTTCGGGACCGGTGCCTCGGACGAGATCGGGTACGACCTGAGCCAGTACGCCGTGAAGCGGGTCCTGGTCCTCACCGATCCGCGGGTCGCCGCGACCGGGCACCCCCAGCGCATCGCCGAGCAGATGGCCCAGTTCGGGATCGAGGCCCGGGTCTTCACCGGGGTCCACGTCGAACCGACCGACGAGAGCTTCGAGGCGGCGATCGCGTTCGCGCGCGAGACCGGACCGTGGGACGCGTACGTCGCGGTGGGCGGCGGCTCGACGATCGACACCGCCAAGGCGGTCAACCTGCTGACCACCAACGACGGCGACCTGATGGACTACATCAACGCCCCGGTCGGCCGGGCGCGTGCGCCGCAGCACCCGCTCAAGCCGCTGGTCGCCGTACCGACGACGACCGGGACGGGCGCCGAGTCGACCACGATCTGCGTGCTCGACGTCCTGGCGCTCAAGGTGAAGACCGGGATCAGCCACGTGCGACTGCGCCCGACCCTCGCGGTGGTCGATCCCGCGCTCACGATGACCCAGCCCGCCGGGGTGACGGCCGCGGCCGGGATGGAC
This sequence comes from Marmoricola sp., assembly GCA_025965315.1. Taxonomy (GTDB): domain Bacteria; phylum Actinomycetota; class Actinomycetes; order Propionibacteriales; family Nocardioidaceae; genus Marmoricola. The sequence continues at coordinate 4,747 of JAOPXD010000065.1, read as the reverse complement.
ATCCTCTGCCACGCGCTGGAGTCGTACACCGCGCGGTCCTACACCTCCTACGACCGCAAGTCGCCCGAGCAGCGGGTGCCGTACTGCGGCGCGAACCCGATCTCGGACCTCTGGTCCGAGCAGGCGATGAGCCTGCTGGCCGGCTCCTTCCGCCGCGCGGTCCACCACGGCAACGACCCGCAGGCGCGTGAGCAGATGGCTCTGGCCGCCACGATGGCCGGGCTCGGGTTCGGCAACGCCGGCGTGCACATCCCGCACGCCAACGCCTACCCGATCGCCGGTCGGGTCCGCGACTTCCACCCCGCCGGCTACCCGGACGACGAGGCGATGGTCCCGCACGGGATGGCGGTCTCGCTGACGGCGCCCGAGGCGTTCCGCTGGACGTTCTCCTCCAGCCCCGAACGGCACCTGCGCGCGGCTGCGCTGCTCGCGCCCGACCACGGCTACGACGCCGGTCCCGACGCCCTTCCTGCGGTCCTGGCCGACCTGATGCGCGACATCGAGATCCCCAACGGCCTCGGTGCGGTGGGCTACGGCGAGGACGACGTCGACGACCTGGTCGAGGGCGCGATGAAGCAGCAGCGTCTGCTCGCCACCGCGCCGCGCGAGGTCACCGAGGAGGACGTCGCCGGCATCCTCGGCCGTTCGCTGGAGCTCTGGTGAGCGCCGCCGACCGCGCTCCGGCGCGCCGTGCCGGCGTCGACTGCGTCAGTGCGCTGCGCCAGGCCGGCCTGGAGGTCGACGACTCGGCCCTGGCCAAGTCCCTCTACGCCAGCGACGCCTCGCTGTACCGGATCCCGCCGCAAGCGGTGACCTATCCCCGCGACGGTGACGACGTTCTCGCCGTCCTGGCGGTGGCCCGCGAGTTCGAGTGCAGCGTCACCCTGCGCGGAGCCGGTACGTCGATCGCGGGCAACGCGATCGGCCCGGGCATCGTGGTGGACACCACCCGGCACCTGAACAAGCTCGTCCGGATCGACCCCGAGGCCCGCACCGCGACCGTCCAGCCCGGCATCGTGCACGCGGCCCTGCAGAAGCTCGCCCTCCCGCACGGGCTGCGTTTCGGGCCGGACCCGTCGACGCACACCCGCTGCACCATCGGCGGGATGATCGGCAACAACGCCTGCGGCTCCCGTGCGCTCGGCTACGGACGGACCGTCGACAACGTGGTCGCGCTCAAGGTCGCCCTGGCCGACGGTGAGGTGATCGGTCCGCGGGGTCCGCTGCACTCGGTCGGGTTCTCGGTCGCCGAGGAACGCGGCCTGCGCGGGTTCCCGGTGGAGCCGGCGTTGCCACCGGGACCGATGCGCGACCTGAACGCCCTGGTCGATGCCAACCTGGCGCTGATCCGGACCGAGTTCGGCCGCTTCGGCCGGCAGGTCTCCGGCTACTCCCTGGAGCACCTGCTGCCCGAGAACGGCCGCCGGTTCGACAAGCTCGTCGTCGGGAGCGAGGGCACCCTGGCGGTCGTGCTCGAGGCGACCGTGCGGCTGGTCGGGGACGCGCCGCACCGGGCGTTGGCGCTGCTGGGCTTCGGCTCGATGCCGCTGGCCGCCGACGCCGTTCCCGGCGTCCTCGCGGAGGTGCTCGACGAGGACGTCCAGCTCACCGCGTGCGAGGGTCTGGACCACCGGATCACCGATCTCGTCGCGAACACCCCGCCGCTTCCCGAGGGACGCGGCTGGCTCTTCGTCGAGGTCAGCGGCGACTCGGCCGCAGCGGTCGAGGCCGGCGCCACCCAGATCGCCGGGGCGGTCGGCGTACCGTCCCGGATCGTCACCGACCCCCGCGAGCAGGCAGCGCTCTGGCGGATCCGCGAGGACGGTGCCGGTCTGGCCGCCCGCTCGCTGAGCCGACCGGCGCACTCGGGCTGGGAGGACGCCGCGGTTCCGCCCGAGCGGCTGGGCGCCTACCTGCGCGACTTCGAGGACCTGCTCACCGCCTCCGGGCTGGACACCGTGCCGTACGGGCACTTCGGAGACGGCTGCGTGCACGCCCGGATCGACTTCGTCCTCGACGACGGCCGCGGCCGGCAGCGCTTCCGGGAGTTCACCGAGGCAGCTGCCGACCTGGTGGCGTCGTACGGCGGGTCGATGAGCGGCGAGCACGGCGACGGCCGGGCGCGCTCCGAGCTGCTGGACCGGATGTACTCCCCGGACGCGATGGCGCTGATGGCCGCGGTCAAGCACGTGCTGGATCCTCGTGCCCTGCTCAATCCTGGTGTGCTGGTCGACCCGGCTCCGTTCGACGCGTCCCTGCGGCTCGCGAGCGCTCCGTCCGGGCCGCTGCTCGAGCTGTTCTCCCAGGTGCACCGCTGCACCGGCGTCGGGAAGTGCGTCGCGGACAACACCGCCACCGGCGGGGTGATGTGCCCGTCGTACCTGGCGACCCGCAACGAGAAGGACAGCACCCGCGGCCGGTCCCGGGTGCTGCAGGACGTCACCGCCGGACACCTGGCGATCACCGACCCCGCCGTCACCGAGGCGCTCGACCTCTGCCTGTCCTGCAAGGGCTGCGCGAGCGACTGCCCGACCGGGGTGGACATGGCGACGTACAAGTCGCAGGTGCTCGCCGCCAAGTACGCCGGCAAGCGTCGGCCGCGCTCGCACTACGCGCTCGGCCGACTCCCGAAGTGGGCCGCGATGGCGCCGCCGCGGCTGAGCAACCGGCTGCTCCGCTTCGGTTCGCTCGCCGGTCTCGCCAAGCGCGTCGCCGGGATCGACGCACGTCGGGGACTTCCCGAGTTCAGCCCGAAGCGGCTGCGCTCCTTCGCCACGCCGGCCCGGGTCCGCCCGGCCGCGACCCCGGACGTCTGGATCTGGGCGGACTCCTTCACCGACCACTTCGCCGCCGGCACCGGCCTCGCTGCCCTCGAGCTGCTGCTCGACGCCGGGATCGTCGCGAAGGTGATCCCGGAGCGGGCGTGCTGCGCGCTCACCTGGATCACCACCGGTCAGCTCGACGAGGCCCGGACGATCATCACCGAGACGGTGCGCACGCTCTACCCGTACGCCGCCAGCGGGGTACCGATCATCGGCCTGGAACCCAGCTGCCTGGCCAGCATCCGCAGCGATGCCGCCGAGCTGGTCGACGACCCGCGGCTCGGTGAGGTGGCGTCGTCGATGCGCACGTTCGCCGAGTACCTCAGCGAGATCGAGGCGGCGGGTCGCTGGAGCGTGCCGGACCTGAGCGGGACCGAGATCGTGGTCCAGCCGCACTGCCACCACGCCAGCATCCTGGGCTTCGGCCCCGACCTGGCCCTGCTCGAACGATCCGGCGCGACCGTGACGAGGCTGGGCGGCTGCTGCGGGCTCGCCGGCAACTTCGGCGTCGAGCAGGGTCACTACGAGATCAGCGTCGCCGTTGCCGAGACGACCCTGCTGCCGGCGGTGCGTGCGGCCGGCGCGAACGCCGTGGTCCTGGCCGACGGGATGTCCTGCCGGATCCAGCTCGCCGACCTGGCCGGCGTACGGGCGCTGCACCTGGCCGAGCTGCTCGCCGGCGGGGTCAGCCCTTCGGGCTCTTCATCCCGGACGCAGGCAGGATCGGCACCGGCCACTTCGCCGTGAGCCCGGCGCCGATCGGGGTGTGCCGCCACCGGCGCGCCAGCATCGGCCGGACCCAGCCGTCCCACCAGTCCCACTCGTCGGTCACGACCTCGTGCCAGGTCCGGTCCGGGATGGTGCCCAGGTCCCGCAGCGTGATCGTGTGGTCGACCTGCAGCGTGCGCAGGACCGCTGCGGCGAGGTAGCGGTGGCCGTGCCGCGACATGTGCAGCCGGTCGGGCTCCCACATCCGCGGATGGGTGTAGGCGCGCAGCGCCTGGTGGTCGATCAGGAGCGCGTCGTGGGCCAGCGCCACCTCGCGGACCCGGCGGTTGAACTGGTTGTTGCGCAGCCGCAGCGGCTCGAGCAGCGGTGAGAGCCGGACGTCGTAGCTGGTGAACAGCAGCACCCGGGCCCCGGTGGCGGCGAGCTTCTCGACCGCGGCCTCGTAGCGCCCCAGGACGTCGGCCATGTCGATCCGGATCTGCAGGATGTCGTTGCCGCCGGCGAAGAACGAGACCAGCGTCGGGTTCATCGCGATCGCGGTGTCGAGCTGGTGCTCGATGACGTCGTCGAGGACCCGGCTGCGCAGGGCGAGGTTGGCGTACTCGGTCCCGGGGTCGGATTTGCCGAGCTGCCGGGCCACCCGGTCCGCCCACCCCCGGACCCCGTTGGGGTACCGCTCGTCCCAGTCGCCGACCCCCTCGGTGAACGAGTCGCCGATCGCGACGAAACGGTGCGCCATGGTCGCAGCGTGCCGCGGGAAGGCGACCGGGACGCCAACCGGACGTGAACCGGCGGTGACGACGGACCGGGGACGTCTGACGCGTTTTGACCCCCGGACCGGCAGCCGGTAATCTCATTCCTTGTGTCTGGGCATCCCAGGCGCTTCGGCCATGCCCGAGGCTGCGCGGTCCCCGGACAATCGCAACAGCACCAATGCCCACAGCTCCATCAGCGTGCCCGGCAGAGCGCCGGATACAGATAGTCAACATGAAAGGGAACCACCCGGTGCCCACCATTAATCAGTTGGTCCGCAAGGGCCGCCAGGACAAGGTGTCGAAGAACAAGACACCTGCCCTGAAGGGTTCGCCCCAGCGTCGCGGTGTCTGCACCCGCGTCTACACCACCACCCCGAAGAAGCCGAACTCCGCCCTCCGCAAGGTCGCCCGCGTGCGCCTGTCGAGCGGCGTCGAGGTCAC
>JAOPXD010000045.1 GCA_025965315.1 Marmoricola sp. | reverse complement strand
CTGAAGTCCTCGAGCTCGGCGGTGTCCGGGTAGAGCGCCCCCTGGACGTCGTCCCAGCGCATCGGCGGCCCCACGCTGACGCCGGGGTTGAGCCGCCCGCCCGAGAGCAGGTCGACGGTGGCGAGGTCCTCCGCGAGCCGCAGCGGGTTCTCCCAGCCGAGCGGGATGACCGCGGTACCGAGCTCGATCCGGCTGGTGCGCTGGGACGCCGCGGCCAGGACGGCGATCGGTGACGAGATCCCGTACTGCAGGTGCCGGTGCCGCACCCAGGCACTGTCGAAGCCCAGCTGCTCGCCGAGCTCGATCACCTTCAAGGTCGACTCGTGGCCCGGTCCGGGGTCCTGGGCGTCGAACAGGCCGATCGTCAGGAAGCCGAGCTTGCTCAGCGGGGTCGACGGTTCTGGCACGGGCTGCCCTTCGTTCGCGGGAGGCAATCGTAGATCGAGCGGGACCCCGCGGGACCGTGGCCGGTCCCTGGAATTCACATCTGGATCCGATGCCCGTAACACGCGCGAGCGACCCTCGACCTGCGGGCGCATCGCGTCCGTCGCGCCACGGCGCTGCCCGAGGATGTTTCAACAGTGCGGACCTTGGTGAGGATGTCGAGGATGAGCTACGCGCGGCCGGCCAGCCTGGCCCGGATGTGGGGGGCCGTTTCGGCTGCCCACTCGGCCCTGGAGAGGCGCCGGGTCTACTTCCTCACCCAACCGGTCGAGGAACGGCTGGCCGAGCAGCTCTCGCTCATCCCGGTGCTGCACGACTGGATGCCGATCACCCTCGTCGAGGTCGAACCGCTGAGCACGATCCTCCGGCTCTACGCCACGGCCGACGACCTCGACCGTGACCGGGTTGCCAAGGACCTGGTCGACCTCGTCCGCTCGATGGCGGCCCGCCGCGCCCGCGCCGGCCTGGAGGGCGAGAGCGCCTAGTCGAGGCGCACACTGGTCCCGGTGAACCGAACCCGACCGTCGTCCGTAGTAAGGACGGAGGCACACCGAGGACCATGACCGAGAACCCGACCGCGCTGATGCAGCAGCTGCACGACGAGCACGCGGCTGCGCTGTGGGGTTTCTGCCTGCACCTGACCGGGGACCCGGTCCGGGCCGAGGACGTCGCGCAGGAGACGTTGCTGCGTGCCTGGCAGCGTTCCGAGGTCCTCGTCGAGGCCCGCGGTTCGGTGCGGTCCTGGCTGTTCACGGTCGCCCGCAACATCGTCATCGACGAGTGGCGCAGCAAGCGCTACCAGAACGAGCGCGCCACCGACCAGCTCCCGGAACCGGGCGACCCGGTCGACCAGACCGACGCGCTCCTGCAGTCGTGGGTCGTCGCCGAGGCGATCACCCAGCTCTCCAACGAGCACAAGGCCGTCCTGCTGGAGTGCTACTACCGCGGACGGTCGGTGGCCGAGGCGTCCCGGCTGCTCGGCGTACCCGAGGGAACGGTCAAGAGCCGGACCCACTACGCGCTGCGTGCCCTGCGGCTCGCTCTGGAAGAGATGGGGGTGACCGCATGACCAGCTGCGGCCACGAGCACGAGGACGGTGCGTACATCCTCGGCGCACTCTCGCCGGAGGACCGGATCGCCTTCGAACGGCACCTGCCCGGCTGCCCGACCTGCGCGCAGTCGGTCGGCGACCTGGCCGGCCTGCCCGGTCTGCTCGCCCGGGTCCCTGCCGGGATCCTCGATGCCGAGGAGCTGCCGCTCCCGGTTCCCGACACCCTGCTGCCCGGACTCGTACGCCGGGCCGCGGCCGAACGCCGACGCCGGCGCTGGGTGACCGGCGGCCTGGTGGCCGCTGCCCTGGCCGGAGCCATCGCCGTCGGTGCTGCCGGTACCGCCGTGATCACCCACCACGACAGCTCGCCGTCTGCCGGCGTCGCGACCGCGAAGGCGCAACGGCTGGAGCCGATCGGCACCCAGCCGATCTCGGGCTGGGTCTCGCTGACCCCGGTCGCCTGGGGAACGCGGCTCGACCTGATCTGCTCGTACGCCGGCGACAAGAGCGCCTACGACCAAGCCGGCACGACCTACACGATGTACGTCACCCACGCCGACGGCAGCACCGAGCAGGTCGCGTCCTGGAAGGCGCTTCCGGGCCGGACGACCCACGTCACCGGGGGTACGGCCGCGAGTACGAGCGACATCACCGGCGTCCAGATCCGGTCCGCAAACGGGCGGACGGTGCTGCGGCTCAGCTAGCCGGCGTGAGAGATTCTGGTCATGCGATCTGGTCGGACGGGTGCGGCAGTAGCGACGTTGCTCCTGGCGTTCTCGCTGGCAGTCAGCGGCTGTGGCGCCTCGGCGAGATCCGTGAGCGCCGCTCAGGCGAAGCTGAACCACGCACTGCTGCAGCCGGCCGACGTGCCGTCGGCCTACAAGCGGCTCCCGGCGTCGGCAGCCAAGTCGATCAAGGCGCGCAACTACTGCAATTATTTGTCACCGGTCAGGTACCAGCGTGAGGCGAGGGAGTACTTCGAGTCCACTGCGGCCCAGGACGGACTCAGGATCGTCGTCCACGTCTTCCGCACGACCGCCGATGCTCATCGGTCGTTCGTGGACGCCGGAACGAACCTGGCACGGTGCCACCGCGAGAGGACGAAGATCGGCACCGCGATCCACCAGGTGCAGCCAGGACCGGCGGTCGGCGCCGAAAGTCGCTGGGTCACGACGACGTTCGACCCGAAGACGTTGCCGGATGACGTCCGGGACCCGGGCCTCCGGCCGGAGGAGGACCTCAGCGACTTCGTCCGGGTCGCCGCCGTCACCATCCAGGTGGACGTGGTCGCCGAGATCCCGAGCCCAGCCCTCCTCGACACCATGCTGACCAAGCAGGTCAGACGGATCGAAGCCGCTTACCCGGCTGACAGCTAACCGCCGAACGCGGCCAGGAACTTGTTGCGGAAGGCGTCCATCCGCCAGACGCCGGCGTCCGGTGACGGGCGCAGCCCGCTCTGCCAGCCCCAGCCTGCGATCCGCTTCATCACGTCCGGGTCCTGCGCGATCACGCTGATCGGCACGTCGTGGCCGGCGTGCTCGCCGCTGACGTAGCTGTGCGGCTGGTGGTCGCCGAGCGCGATCACCACCAGGTTCGGGTCGTCGTACGTCGTCAGGAACGAGGTCAGTGCCTGCCAGGAGTACTCGATGGACTCGCCGTACATCTTCTTGACCTTGGCGGTGCTCTTGAACACCTGCGCCGCGTCGGGCTTCTGGGACACGTCGTCGTACAGCGATCCGTCGCCGAGCTGGTCCCACGGCACCAGGTGCGGCAGGGGGGTCCAGGGGTGGTGGCTGGAGACGAGGTCGATCTCGGCGAAGACCGGCTTGCGGTGCGCCGGGGCCAGCTGGTCGCGGCGGAACTGCTCGAGCGTGTACTGGTCCGGGATCGGCGCGTACCCGAACTTCGGTCCGCGGTAGCCGACGTTGTGGTCGTCGTAGTACTGCTGGAAGCCGTAGAAGTGCTGGCCCTGGGACCAGTTCCGGGTGTCGGCCGGGACGTCGAAGACGGTGTGCCAGCCGGCCTCCCCGAAGAGGCTGGTCAGGGTGTCCCGCTTCGCGGTCAGCAGCTGGCCGTACCGGCGCTCGCTGTTGACCCACAGGCCCGACTCCAGGGTCGAGTGCGCCAGCCAGGAGCCGGCTCCGAACGTCGGCGACGTCAGGAACGCGCTTCGCGTCTGGTAGCCGGCGGCGGCCAGCTGCGTCGTGCCCTGGTCGATCACCTGGTCGATCCCCTTCGAGTACGACGTGCCCTGGACCGCGACCCGTCCGTAGCTCTCGACGAAGACGACCAGGACGTCCTTGCCGGCCAGTCCGGAGAGCAGGGTCTGCGGAGCTGCCGCGGCAGCCTGGCCGTGGGGGTCGCTGCCGATCTGGCGACCGAACCGGCGGCTGTCGACCACGTCCGCCCGCAGCAGGTGCGCTTCGTCGACGGTGAGCGCGGCGATGGTGGCCGACGCGACCGGCGCCCCGGCAAGGGCTTGCAGACCGGTGGCGAGGGCGACCCCCCAGACGCAGCCGAACACGACCGCGGCCGTCAGCGCGGGCCTGCGGTTCCGTGCGGCCACGCCGGTCAGCCGGATCACCGCCAGCGGGAGCCCGACGAGCAGCGCCAGCGTCGCCACGCCGATCAACCCGGCGACGACCTTGGCAGCGCCGGTGCCGATCGAGTCCCCGAGCACCCCCACCGCAGGACCGAGGTAGGCCCAGTCGCCGCCAGGATCGAAGCCGCGGGCGAACACGATCTCGAAGCCGATGTCGAGCACCTTGACCAGCAGCAGCGCTGCCAGCAGGAGTCCTGCGACCGCTGCCAGCCCGACGCGCAGCCGCCGCCAGGGAACCAGGGCGAGCACGACGATCCCGAGCAGCTCGACCGGGAGCTGGAGCAGCGCCCGGGCTGACAGGCCGGCGTGGCTGCCCGGCGCGACCAGGACCAGCCAGACCGCCACGAACGAGAGCACTGTCGCCGCGGGCAGTGCGAGCGCCGGTCCGGGTGCCCGCCAGCGATCGAGGGCCTCGTGCAGGAACGACTCGGCCAGCAAGACGGCGACGACGCCGGCGGCGATCGTCGCGACCAGGTCGGGAAGGGGCAGCACCACCTCCGTGGCGAGCACCACCCCGACCAGGGCGGCGACCGTCTTGCACCACGTCCTCGGGCTCGCCGGCGGGGTCCGCAGCGGCGGTACCAGCGCGAACAGCGCCCCGAAGACGTAGCGGGCCAGCCCGATCCCGAGCACCCAGGCGTGCAGGTGCGCGGCCACCACCGCGCTGAGGACCAGGATCAGGAACGCGTCCGCCTCCTGGTCCAGGCGGGCGCCGTACCGGGTCGTCGTCCCGGTCGCCCGGGCCAGCCGTCCGTCGGCGAAGTCGGTCAGCAGCGCGGCGGCGATCAGCACCCCGAGCAGCCAGCGCGGGCCGTCGACCAGGGCAGTGCCACCGACCACGGCCGCGAGAACGACCCGGGATCCGGTGACCAGGTTGGCCGGCGTCGCCAATTCGTTCGCCCTGCGCTGAACCTGACGCACCGCGCCTCCGTGTCTCTGGGTACGACGGGAACACGGATGGCGAGCCGTCCGGGTTCATCTCGGCGACGAAGGAGCGGAACAGTGCAGGAACGGGCCTTCTGGATCAGCCCCGGCCGCGGCGAGATCCGGCCTGTCTCCGTGGTCGAGCCCGGGCCCGGAGAGGTCCGCGTGCGCACGCTGCACTCCGGGGTCAGTCGTGGCACCGAGACCCTGGTCTTCCGCGGCGCGGTGCCCGTCGACCAGCACGCGCAGATGCGAGCGCCGCACCAGGACGGCCAGTTCCCCGGGCCCGTCAAGTACGGCTACCTCAGCGTCGGCCTCGTCGAGGCGGGCGACCCGGCGCTGCTGGGCAGGACCGTCTTCTGCCTGCACCCGCACCAGACCGCGTACGTCGTCGCGTCGACCGACGTCACCGTGGTGCCTGCCGGCGTACCGGCTGCTCGTGCGGTGCTCGCCGGCACCGTCGAGACCGCGGTCAACGCGCTCTGGGACTCCGGGGTGATGGTCGGCGACCGGGTCACCGTGATCGGCGCCGGCATGGTCGGCTGCTGCGTAGCCCGGTTGGCCTCGACGATCCCGGGGGTCGAGGTCACCCTGGTCGACGTCGACCCGACCCGGGCCGAGGTGGCCGGAGCCCTCGGCGTCGCGTTCGCCCATCCGGACGAGGCGAGCCCCGAGCGCGACCTGGTCTTCCACGCCAGCGCGACCGAGGCCGGGTTGCGCCGGTCGCTGGAGCTGCTCGCACCCGACGGCGAGGTGATCGACCTCAGCTGGTACGGCGACACCCCGGTCCGGCTCGACCTCGGCGGCGCCTTCCACTCCGGACGACTCCGCATCCGGGCCAGCCAGGTCGGCGAGGTCGCGCTGTCCCGGCGGCACCGGCGTACCCGCGGCGAGCGGTTGGCACTGGCCCTCGACCTGCTCCGCGACCCGGCGTACGACGCGCTGTTCACCGGCGTCTCGGCCTTCGACGACCTGCCCGAGCTGATGGCCGACCTGGCCGCCGGTCGCAGGTCGGCGCTGCTGCACACGATCACCTACCCGGAGGTTCGCTGATGTTCGGTGTGACGGTCCGCGACCACGTGATGGTCGCGCACAGCTTCGAGGGCGAGGTCTTCGGACCGGCGCAACGGTTGCACGGGGCGACGTACGTCGTCGACGCGACGTTCCGCGGGACGGAGCTCGGTCCGGACGGGATCCTGGTCGACATCGGTCTCGCGGCAACCGAGCTCAAGGACGTGCTCGGTGCGCTGAACTACCGGAACCTCGATGACGAGGACGCGTTCAAGGGCTCCAACACCTCGACCGAGGCGCTGGCCCGCTGGGTCGCCGATCGACTGGCCGAGCGTTTCGCCGGCGAGGAACAGCTGACCGGGTTGGTGGTGACCCTGCACGAGTCGCACGTGGCGTGGGCCAGCTACGAGCGGCCCCTGGGAACGGACCGGCCGTGAGCCTGCACTTCCTGGTACCGACCGGGTACGCCGACCGACCGAGCGGCGGCAACGTCTACGACCGCCACCTCGTCACCGGACTGGCCGGGCGGGGTTGGGACGTCGTCACCCACGAGGTCGACGGACGCGCCGACGTCTCCGCCGTCCTCGCCACGGTGCCCCGCGACGCCGTGCTGCTCGTGGACAGCCTGGTCTCGTCCTGGTCCGCCGAGGTGCTGCTCACCTCCGACGCGCCGGTGGTCCCGCTGGTGCACCTCGTGTTCGGTACGCCGGGCGAGCGCGAGCTGCTGGCCGGTGCACCCGCCGTGATCGTCACCAGCGAGTGGACCCGGCGCGAGCTCGTGGTCGGGCGCGTCGTGGACCCTCGCAGGATCCAGGTGGGCGTCCCCGGGGTCGAGCGGGCCCGGCCGGTACCGGGGACGCAGACGGGCGGCGAGCTTCTCTGCGTGGCGTCGGCCACCCGCGCCAAGGGGCAGGACGTCCTCCTGGCCGCGCTGGCCGGACTGACCGACCTCGACTGGCGCTGCACCCTGGTCGGTTCGCTCGGCCAGGACCCCGAGTTCGCCGACGGGCTGCGCAAGGCGGCCGCCGACGCCGGGATCACGGACCGGGTCGTCTTCGCCGGCGAGCTGACCGGCGCCGAGCTCGAAACCGCGTACGCCGGGGCGGATGCGCTGGTGCACGCCTCCCGCGCCGAGACCTACGGCATGGTCCTCACCGAGGCGCTCGCACACGGTCTGCCGGTGCTCGCGACCGCGGTCGGAGGGGTTCCCGAGGCGCTCGGGCACGACAGCCGCGGTCACCACCCGGGGATGCTGGTGCGCGACGACGACCCCGAGGCGCTCGCCCGGGCGCTGCGGCGCTGGCTGGAGGACCCGGCGCTGCGCCGCTGGCTCCGACGTACTGCGGGAGCACGCCGGGCGTCGCTGCCGATGTGGTCGCAGACGAGCGCCCAGGTGGCCACGGCACTGGAGGCGCTGCGATGACCCAGGTCCTTCTCGCGCCGCAACGAGATCGAGCAGGGCACGATCCGCGGCGGTTGCGCCGGCCCCTGGACGACCGGCGGGTACGGCTCGCCGTGGCCGCCGTCGTGCTGGCGGTGCTGGTCTGGCAGCTGGGGACCGGGCCGTTCGCGGACGGGCTCCGGGACACCAACCTCGGAGCCGTGCTGGTCGCACTGGTGGTGACCGCGGCGACGACCTGGTGCTGCGCGCTGCGGTGGTCGTTGGTCTCGGCACGGTTCGGCGAGCCGGTACCGCTGCGGACGGCGTACGTCGCCTACTACCGGTCCCAGCTGGTCAACGCCACCCTGCCCGGCGGCGTGGTCGGCGATGTCGGTCGCGGTGTGAGGCACGGGCTGCGACCGGTGCTGGCCGAGCGGGTGCTCGGTCAGGTGGTCCAGGTGGTCCTGGTCGGGGTGCTGCTGCTGCCCTCGCCCGGACGCTGGCTCGGGCTGGTCGCGCTGCTGGTCCTGGCCGCGGCGGCGGCAGCACGGGGCGGGCTGCTGGTACTGCTCTCGGTCGGCTCCACCCTCGGCCACCTGCTGATCTTCCTGGTCGCCGCCGAGTCGACCGGGGTCCCGCTCCCGCTGGCGACCCTGGTGCCGATCGGCGCGCTGGTCCTGCTCGGGTCGGCGATCCCGCTGAACGTCGCCGGCTGGGGGCCGCGCGAAGGCGTCGCCGCCTGGGCCTTCACAGCGTTCGGGTCCACCGCGGCTCTCGGGCTGACCGTGTCGGTGACGTTCGGGGTGCTGGCCACCGTGGCGACCCTGCCCGGGCTGCTGGTCCTGAGGGGTCGACGTGCCTGAGCGCGGGGCCGGCCAGCGGCCGTACACGGTGCTGTCCTGCGGGATCTCGCTGGACGGGTACCTCGACGACGCCACCGACCAGCGGCTGCTGCTCTCCAACGACGCCGACTTCGACCGGGTCGACGAGGTCCGTGCGGACAGCGACGCGATCCTGGTCGGTGCTGCGACCGTGCGCAACGACGACCCCCGGCTCCAGGTCCGGTCCCGCCTGCGGGTCGCGCGACGCGAGGCTGCCGGGCGTCCGGGCCAACCGATGAAGGTCACCGTGACCAACCGGGCCAAGCTCGATCCGGGTGCCCAGTTCTTCACCGCCGGCGCCGCGCCCAAGCTCGTCTACTGCGCCAGCGACACCTTCGACATGGCGACCGAGCAGCTGGCGCCCGTGGCCACCGTCATCGACGGCGGGCAGCCGGTCGAGCTCCGTCGGGTCAGCGAGGACCTGCACACCCGCGGCGTACGGCGGCTGATGGTCGAGGGCGGCGGCGACGTGCACACCCAGTTCCTCACCGAGGGCCTGGCCGACGAGCTGCAGCTGGTGATCGCACCGATCTTCGTCGGCACCGCGAGCGCGACCCGGTTCGCCGGTGCCGGCGACTACCCGTTCTCCCGCGGTCACCGGGCCCTGCTGGTCGAGACCCGGGCGATCGGCGACGTGGTGCTGCTGCGCTACGCGCTGTCGGCCCGGTTCTCGTCCTGAGTCGTTGAACCGAAGGTCGCGCACGAACGTGACCTGGGGCAGAGACCGCCTCACCTGGTGGTCCGGAGCTCGGAGGTCCCCCATGTCGAAGACAACCGCATCAATGCTGGACGGCCGGCTCGCGACCGCCGGCCTGTGCCTGGCCGTGGCGATGATCCACGTGACCGACCAGGGCGGTTTCCGCGCGTTCGCCGACCCGAACTGGCTCGGGGTCGGCTACCGGGCCCTCGAGGTCGGCAGCGCGGTCGTCGCACTGCTGGTCCTCAGTGATCTCCTCACGCCGCAGCTGACCGCGCTGGCGCTCCTCGGCGTCGGAGCCAGCCCGCTGATCGGCTTCGTGCTCACCCGGACCGTCGGCCTGCCCCAGGACACCGGCGACAAGGGCAACTGGAGCGATCCCCTCGGGATCATGTCGCTGGTCGTGGAGGCGACGCTGATCCTGGTCGCCCTCGCACGACTGGCTGGTTCGGCCGAACCCGTCCCGGCCTGAGCCCGGGCGCGCTATCGCCGCGCTTGCGCCCGGAACGGATCTGATTTCGGTAGAGTACGAATCGGACAGGTACGGTCATGTGGGCACGACACATCACTTTCTGGCCCGAAGATCGTTCTTGGTCGTACACAGCGTGCGGGACCGTACGACGTGGCGTCCCGGACCCGTCTAGACTCCGGGTCGTCTAAAGACTTCAGCCTCCAACCAGAGAGTTCAGTGTGGATTTCAAGGAACTGCTGCGCACAGTGCAGCGACGTTGGCTGACCATCGTCCTCTTCTTCGTCATCGGCCTGGTCGGTGGCGCGGCCCTGACCTACACCCAGACACCGCAGTACGAGTCCTCCGCGCGGGTTTTCATCGCCTCTGACGCCGGCACCGACAACACCGCCGCGAGTGCCGTGGCCTCGGGCTACTTCGCCGCCCAGCAGGTCCAGTCCTTCGCCAACCTGGCCACCAGCCGCGAGCTGATGGAGCGGGTGATCGCGAGCCTGAACCTGAACATGACCCCGGCCGCCCTGTCCGGCAAGATCGACGCCTCGGTCGCCACCGGCACCGTGATCATCGACCTCACCGTCACCGACCCGAGCGCCAACCGGGCCCAGCAGATCGCGAAGGCGGAGTCCGAGGACTTCACCGACTTCATCACCGAGCTCGAGACCTCGCCGGTCAAAGCGACCATCGTCGACCCGGCGTCGTACAACGCCACCCAGGTCAGCCCGAAGGTCGCCCTGAACCTCGCGATCGCGGGCGTGCTCGGCCTGGTCATCGGCGCCGCGATGGCCCTGCTCCGCAACCTGCTCGACAACACCGTGAGCTCGGCGACCGATGTCGAGACCAGCATCGATGCACCAGTGCTGTCCAGCGTCGCCTACGACCCGGACGTCCCGAAGCACCCGTTGCTCACCGAGGTCGGTAGCCACTCGGCCCGCGTCGAGGCGTTCCGGTTGCTCCGTACCAACCTGCAGTTCCTCGACCTCGACACGAGGCCGCGGGCGCTGGTCATCACCAGCGCCGTCCCGAGCGAGGGCAAGACCTCCACCGCGACCAACCTGGCGATCGCACTGGCGCAGACCGGTCTCCGGGTGCTGCTCGTCGACGGCGACCTGCGCCGGCCGAAGGTGGCCAGCGTGCTCGGCCTCGAGCGGTCCGTCGGTCTGACCACCGTCCTGGTCGGTCGCAGCGAGCTCCAGGACAGCATCCAGAAGCACACCGACTCGGGGATCTACTTCCTGGCCAGCGGCCCGATCCCGCCGAACCCGACCGAGGTCCTGCAGTCCCGCGCTGCCCAGGAGCTCTTCGACCGCGTCGCGCAGATGTTCGACATGGTGATCATCGAC
>JAOPXD010000012.1 GCA_025965315.1 Marmoricola sp. | reverse complement strand
AGGACCTGCTGGGCGACCCCGATGTCGACCCGAAGCAGGGCTTCGCCGGCGCGATGGCGACCTTCGACAACACCCGCCCGCTGGTGGCCGCGATGGCCGTCGGCTGTGCTCGTGCGTCCCTCGACCTGACCCGCGAGATCCTCGCGGTGGCAGGGGTGGAGGTCGACTACGACCGTCCGGCCCTCAACCAGCACGCCGCTGCGGCGACGTTCCTCCAGCTCGAGGCGGACTGGGAGGCGGCGTACCTGCTGACCCTGCAGTCAGCCTGGATGGCGGACAACCGCGAGCCGAACTCGATGGAGGCCTCGATGGCCAAGGCGAAGGCCGGACGGATGGGCAGCGACGTCACCCTGCGGTGCGTCGAGCTCGCCGGAACCCTGGGCTACTCCGAGACGGACTTGCTGGAGAAGTGGGGCCGCGACTCCAAGATCCTCGACATCTTCGAGGGCACCCAGCAGATCCAGCAGCTGATCGTGGCGCGCCGGATCCTCGGGCTGAGCTCGGCCGAGCTCAAGTAGCGCTCAGCACCTCGGCACCACGCGACGCCTCGACCTCGTAGAAGGTCGGGGCGTCGTGGCCGTTGTCGGCGAAGGCGGCCGCGACGCCGTTGCGGATCCGCTCGAGGAGATCGCTGGGTGCCAGCGCGATCGCGCTGCCGCCGAAGCCTCCGCCGGTCATCCGTGCGCCGAGGGCGCCGAGCGCCGTGGCCGTCCCGGCGGCGAGGTCGAGCTCGGGGCAGGAGACCTCGTAGTCGTCGCGGAGGGACTCGTGCGATGCGGTCATCAGCGTCCCGGCGGTCTGCCAGTGATCGGCGGCGACGGCATCGACGTACGCCCGGACACGGGCCTGCTCGGTGAACACGTGCCGCGCCCGGCGTCCGATCCGGCCGCCGGGCAGTCCCTCGATCTGGTCCGCAGTGGCCGAGGCCAGGTGCTGGATGCCGAGGTGCTTCGCCGCGGACTCGCAGTCGGCGCGCCTGGCGGCGTACGCGCCGTCGACGAGCGCGTGGCTGACCCGGGTGTCGATCACCAGCAGGGTGAGACCGGCGTCGCTCGGGTCGAAGGGGACCGGCGTCCGGGAGTCGTCGGCGAAGTCGAGGAGCAGAGCCGCTCCGGCGTCGGCGTACAGGGAGGTCGTCTGGTCCATGCCACCGGTCGGGACACCGACGTACTCGGTCTCGGCCCGGACGCAGGCCTGCACCAGCTCGGAGCGCGACCGTCCCAGGCCCAGCAGGTCGTTCACAGCCAGCGCGACGCTGCACTCCAGAGCAGCCGAGCTCGACAGGCCCGCGCCGATCGGCAGGTCGGAGGTGATCGTGACGTGCAGCGGCTCGGTGACCTCCAGCGCCGCGAGCACCCCGGTGACGTACGCCGTCCAGCCCGGTGTCTCCGCGCTGCTGCGGCACCGGGTCCGTCCATCCGCAGAACGGGTGACCGTTGCGGTCGTGGCGAGGTCGATGGCGATCGGCAGGGAGCGACCGCCGTTGTAGTCCAGGTGCTCGCCGATCAGGTTCACCCGTCCCGGGGCGCGAGCCGAGACCGCCGTCGGGAGCATCTGGTCATCATGCCGGTAGATTCGGTTGGTGCGCTTCCTCAACGATGTCTCCCCGGCCCACGACCTGACGTACGACGACGTCTTCATGGTTCCGCGACGCTCGGCGGTAACGTCGCGGTACGACGTCGACCTGTCCTCGCCCGACGG
This sequence comes from Marmoricola sp., assembly GCA_025965315.1. Lineage (GTDB taxonomy): Bacteria > Actinomycetota > Actinomycetes > Propionibacteriales > Nocardioidaceae > Marmoricola. Next base: position 45,928 of record JAOPXD010000012.1, on the reverse strand, counting down.
GACCGGGACGACGATCCCGTTGGTGGTCTCGAACATGACCGCGATCTCCGGTCGGCGGATGGCCGAGACGATCGCGCGCCGCGGGGGCCTGGCGGTGCTGCCCCAGGACATCCCGCTCGAGGTCGTCGCCGAGGTCGTTGCCTGGCTCAAGTCCCGGCACCCGGTCTTCGAGACCCCGATCACGCTGGCGCCGCACGAGACCGTGAGCGACGCGCTCGGGCTGCTCCCCAAGCGCGCGCACCGGGCCGCTGTCGTGGTCGAGGGCGGCAAGCCGGTCGGGATCATCACCGAGGCTGATTGCCAGGGCGTCGACCGTTTCACGCAGGTCGGTCAGGTGATGACCACCGACATGACCACGCTGGCCGACGACATCGACGCGCGCGCAGCCTTCGACATGCTCGCGAGCACCCGGCACCGGCTCGCGCCGGTGGTGAACGGCTCGGGCGACCTGGTCGGACTGCTGACCCGGATCGGGGCGCTGCGTTCGACGATCTACGGTCCTGCGCTCGACGACCAGGGTCGCCTGCGCATCGCCGCGGCGATCGGCGTCAACGGCGACGTCGCCGCGAAGGCCGAGCGTCTCCGTGACCTGGGCGTGGACACGCTGGTGGTGGACACGGCTCACGGCCACCAGGAGCGGATGATCGATGCGCTGAGGGCCGTCCGCTCGGTCGAGCCCGGCGTCCCCGTCGTAGCGGGCAACGTCGTCGCCGCCGAGGGTGTGCACGACCTGGTGGACGCCGGCGCGGACATCATCAAGGTGGGAGTCGGACCGGGCGCGATGTGCACGACCCGGATGATGACCGGGGTCGGTCGACCGCAGTTCAGCGCGGTCCTCGAGTGCGTCGCCGCGGCACGCGAGCACGGCAAGCACGTCTGGGCGGACGGGGGAGTGCGGCATCCTCGCGACGTCGCGCTCGCTCTGGCCGCCGGAGCCTCGCAGGTGATGATCGGCTCCTGGTTCGCCGGCACCTACGAGTCGCCCGGTGACCTGCAGCGCAGCGCGGACGGGCGCGCGTACAAGGAGAGCTTCGGGATGGCCTCCGCGCGCGCGGTGGCGAACCGGACCAGCAGCGACGACGCGTTCGAACGCGCCCGCAAGGCGCTCTACGAGGAGGGCATCTCGTCCTCGCGGATGTTCCTGGACCCCGAGCGCCCCGGCGTCGAGGACCTCGTCGACGAGATCTGCTCGGGCGTCCGCTCCGCGTGCACGTACGCCGGCGCGCACGACCTGGGGGAGTTCAGTGCCCGGGCGGTGATCGGGATCCAGTCCGCAGCCGGGTACGCCGAGGGGCGGCCGCTCCCCGCCGGTTGGTGAGGGTCCAGCGCTAGGATCGTGGCATGAAGACCCGTCTGAACTGCCCCTGCGGCGAATACATCACGGCTGCCGACGAGGACACCCTGGTCGAGCTGGTCCAGGCGCACCTGAAGGCCGAGCACGAGGGTCGCGAGTACGACCGCGAGGCCATCCTGTTCATGGCCAGCTGACTGCTACGTGTTCCGGGCGCTCGTGGAGCGTCCGAGGGCCCGGACCTCCTCGTCCATCTTGGGCAGCAGCCGGGGGACGTGCTTGAGCGTCGCCCGGTCGCCGGTGGCCGAGGACAGCAGGTTACGCCGTGCCCGGATGAGACCGACCCAGCCGGGCACGTAGACGCGTCGGGAGCGCTTCTCGATCCCCTTGGCGAAGGCCCGCACACAGGCATCGACGTCGGTGGTCTTGCTCAGCGGCCCCGGCAGGATCGAGATCATCTCGGCGAAGGCTGACAGGTCGCTCTTGGCGTCCTGGACCAGGGGAGTGTCGATCCACGACATGTGCGCCGTACCGACGGCGACGCCGTGGTGGGCGACCTCGAGACGGAGTGCGTTCCCGAAGTGCTCGACGCCGGCCTTGCTGGCGTTGTAGGCGGCGAGCCCGGGAGCTGCGGCGAACGCGGCGAGCGAGGAGACCACCAGGACGTAGCCCTGGCGCTCGATCACCGACGGCAGGGCGGCACGCACGGTGTGGAAGACACCGGTGATGTTGATGTCGATCACCCGTCGGAAGGTGGCCGGGTCCACGCCGAGGACGGAGCCGTAGCTGGCGATGCCCGCGTTGGCCACGACGATGTCGATCCCGCCGAACTTCTCGGTCGCAGCCGCCACGGCAGCCTCCATGGCGGCCAGGTCGGTGACGTCGGCGACGACCGCCAGGGCGACGTCCGGACCGAGCTCTGCGGCGATCTCGTCGAGGGGTTCCTGATCGATGTCGGTCAGCACCAGCCTGGCACCGCGTTTGGCGAGCTCGCGGGCGGTTGCGGCACCGATCCCGCGGGCTCCACCGGTGATCAGGACGACCTTGTTCCTCACGTTCGACATGCGGTCAATCTAGCGCCGGAGCTCAGCCCCCGGTGGGCTAGTCACCTCGGTCACGACACGGCAACCTGCACGCACAGGTCTCGGATATCCCTCTAGATTTCTGCCATGAAGCGATCATCTCGGCTCATCGCCGCCGCCGTCATTGCCGTCACCGCCCTGTTCACGCTGACCGCCTGCACCACCCTGATCGACCACTCCAAGGTCGAGAAGGCGATCAAGAAGTACTACGAGAAGCAGTCCGGTACGACGGTCAAGTCCGTCAAGTGCCCTTCGGACGTCAAGTCGGTCAAGGGCAAGACCTTCAAGTGCAGCTTCGTGACCGGAAGCGGCGCCAAGGGCGTCGCCACCGTGACCGTCAAGGACACCAAGGGCAACGTGCACTTCGACATCACCAGCATCCCCGAGGACCTGAGCAGCGCCGCGATCTCGAAGGGGATCAAGGACGACTTCGCCTCCCAGAACCCGAAGTACCCGATCACCTCGGTGACCTGCCCCGACAAGATCGACCTGACCAACGGTGCGACCACGGCCTGCACGATCGCGCTCAAGGACGGCGAGTCGGTCACCGCGACGGTCTCCCGCGACGCCAGCGGCGCCGTGACCTGGAAGTACAGCCAGAACTAGCCCCTCCAGCAGGCAACGAAGGAAGACCAGGTCGCTGACCTGGTCTTTTTTCGTGCCTGGAGCCCTCCGGAGCGCGATTCGCGCCCGGTTGGAAAGTTTCGGAACTGGTTCCAATCCGTTCCTGTGACAGCGCCGAAGTATCCCCGTGAACACATCAACCGACGCACTCAGCCGCAAGTCCGGCGTACGACGTGGAGCAGCCGCGGTGGCTGCCGTGCTGGTAGCGCTCCTGCTCGTCTCCGCCTGCGGATCATCGTCAGGCAAGTCGGGCTCCGCGAGCACCGCCAAGCACGACAGCGCCACGACGGTCACCACCAAGCTGCTCTCCTTCATGCCCGGCACCCTGACGGTCAAGGCCGGCACCAAGGTGACCTGGGTCGCTGGCGACGGCATCGGCCACACGGTCACCACCGGGACGTTCACGGTTGGTTCCGACGGCCTGCGTACCGCGCAGCACCCCGACGGCAAGGTCAACATGCCGCTCTCCAAGGGCCACGACGTGTCCTACACGTTCACCAAGCCCGGCAAGTACACCTACTACTGCTCGATCCACCACGGCATGAACGGCGTCATCGTCGTCACCCCGTGATCCCCCCGGTTCGGCACCACACGTAGCACCGCACGTTCGACCATCCAAACAATCCGCAAGGAGTAACACCCATGATGCTCAACTCTGGCAAGACCCGTTTGGCGGCCGCCTCCGTGGCCACCTTGATGACCGTCTCGCTGGCTGCGTGCGGTTCGAGCAGCAACGACAACAGCAGCAGCGGCGGTTCGACCCCGACCGGCGGCTCCAGCACCACCGCCGTGACCGGCGCGGCTGCCACGACCACCGCTGCAGCCGGCCTGCGCGCCACGCTGACGGACCTGCTGACCCAGCACGTCTACCTGGCCGGTATCGCCCTGAAGATGGCTGTCGACAACGGTGGCGACCTGAAGAAGCCGGTCGTCGTCGCTGCTGTGAACGCGCTCGACGCCAACTCGGTGGCCCTGTCCAAGGCGATCGGCTCGGTCTACCCGGCCGCCGAGAAGCCGTTCCTGCAGTCGTGGCGCCAGCACATCGGCTTCTTCGTCAACTACACCCTCGGTGTGGCCACGAAGAACACGGCGATGGCGAACAAGGCCAAGGCCGACCTCGACGGTTACCGGACCTCGTTCGGTCAGCTGATCCACTCGGTCGTTCCCGAGCTGCCGGCTGCTGCGGTTGCCCAGGAGCTCGTGCCGCACGTGGCCACCCTGCTCGCCACGATCGACTCGCTCGTGTCCGGCAAGGGCGACGCGTTCGCTCTGCTGGAGAAGGCCGCGGCGCACATGCCCGGCACGGCCGACATCCTGGCCGGCGGCATCGCGAAGAACAAGGGCCTGGCCGGCAACGTCGACTCCGACGCGTCGAACCTGCGCTCGGGCCTGACCTACCTGCTCGACTCGCACGTCGACCTGGCCGGCATCGCGCTGGCCCAGGCCGTCAGCAAGGGCGGGAACCTCAAGGACCCGTCCGTCGTGGCAGCCGTGGGCGCTCTCGACCAGAACTCGGTCGACCTGTCCAAGGCGATCGGCGCGGCGTACCCGGCAGCCGAGACGCCGTTCCTGCAGTCGTGGCGCCAGCACATCGGGTTCTTCGTGAACTACACCCTCGGTGTGGCCACCAAGAACAAGGCGATGGCAGCCAAGGCGAAGTCCGACCTCAACGGTTACCGGACCTCGTTCGGCCAGCTGATCAACTCGGTCGTTCCCGAGCTGCCGGCTGACGCGGTCGCCCAGGAGCTCGTCCCGCACGTCGCCACCCTGCTCACCACGATCGACTCCCTGGTCGCCGGTGACGGAAACGTGTTCAAGGACCTCTCGATCGCGGCAGCGCACATGCCGGGTACCGCGGGCGTCCTGTCCGGCGGCATCGCGGCCAACAAGAAGCTCAGCTGAACCCACGCAACACCCGCACTGCAGAAGGCCCCGCTTCGGTGGGGCCTTCTGTGCGTCTGACGGCTGTCGCCCCAATCCGTGAGGGATGTCGTGCCGAACCTGCTGTGAGTACTTTCCCGAACGACGATCCTCACCTGGAGTCCGTGATGAGCACGATGGAACGCCTGCGCACCTCGAGCCTGTTCTCGGTCTCGACCCTGCTCCAGCTGATCACCGCGGCCGGTCTGGCCGTCGATGCCCGGATCCACCTGCGGCTCGCGCCGGCGTACGACGGCATCAGCGGCGGCACGATCACCCAGGGTGGGTTGTTCCGGGTCGAGGCGGTGCTGGCGATCATCGCCGCGCTCGCGATCCTGGTCTCGCGCCGGGCGGTCGTGGCGCTGTTCGCGCTGGCGGTCTCCGGCGGTGGACTGGTCCCGCTGCTCGCCTACCGGTACTACGACATCGGCGCGATCGGACCGTTGCCGTCGATGTACGAACCGTCCTGGTACCCCGACAAGACGCACACTTGTATCGCCCAGGCGATCGCAGCGGTGGCCGCACTGATCCTGGTCGTCGTTGCCGTGCTGAAGGCTCGACGGAGCCCGGCGGCCGCTCGCTGACACCAGCGCTTGCGAGGATTCCTAGACTGAGCCCATGAGCATCCTCGAATCAGCTGTCGCCCGTCTCGACGGCACCCCGTCCACCCTCGGCGAGCTGACCGGCGGCAACCCGGCCCTGCTGGTCAACGTCGCCAGCAAGTGCGGCCTGACGCCCCAGTACGGCGGCCTCGAACGGTTGCAGGAGGCGTACGCCGAGAACGGCTTCACCGTCGTCGGGTTCCCGTGCAACCAGTTCATGGGCCAGGAGCCCGGCACCAGCGAGGAGATCGCCGAGTTCTGCTCCGCGACGTACGGCGTCACCTTCCCGATGTCGGAGAAGATCGACGTCAACGGCGACGACCAGCACCCGATCTACGCCGGGTTGGTCGGGACGCCGAACGAGAAGGGCGAGGTCGGCGACGTCGCCTGGAACTTCGAGAAGTTCCTCGTCGACGCGGACGGTTCGGTGGTGGCGCGGTTCAGCCCGACCGTCGAGCCCGAGGACCCGCAGGTGGTCGCGGCGATCCAGGCCGTACTGGCCTGAGGTCCGCGCACTGACTACTTGATGATGACCTTCCAGACGTCGCCGCGGCGCATCGTCTCGACCGCCCGCTGAGCCCAGAGCCGGTCGAAGGTCGTCCCGTTCACCCGCTGCAGGCGCGTGTGCAGCTTGTCGATCGCGGTCTCGACGTCCTCGTCCGCCGTGGCCAGGACGACCTCGTTGACGATGTCGCTGACCTGGCGACCGATCCGCGCGCGACGCTTGGCGTCGTCCGCCTTGGGTGTGTTCCTAGCCATGATTCCTCGTCTGTCCGGTGGTGGTCCCGCTGCTGTGCACAACACATGGAAAAGGCCCCCGATTCCGCGTTTCCGCAGGTCAGGGGCCTGATCACTCGTGTCCGAGGGGGGACTTGAACCCCCACGTCCGTTAAAGGACACTAGCACCTCAAGCTAGCGCGTCTGCCATTCCGCCACTCGGACGAGCGGGCGTAACCCTAGCAAAGCAGCGGCCCAGTTCCGAATCGGGGGCCACTAGGCTCGGCACATGAGTCGCCACCCCTCCCAGGACGACGCGTGGCCCGACGCCGAAGTCACCGACCGGCGCTTCCGGCTGTCGTTCGAGGAGATCCCCGAGCCCGGGCTGCCTGACGTCGAGCGGTTGCTCGCCGGTGCGGCCGAGGTCGACATCACCCCACCGCCGGGGATGCCCAAGGCGGGACACTCGAAGAACGCCCAGGACGGGATCGGGTTCCGGACCCGGCTCAAGGCGCGAGTCGTGCACCTGCGCGCCGGGCGGTCCTCGGTGGTCCTGGTGGCTCTCGACCTGCTCGCCGGCTCCGCGCTCGTGCAGCGCGAGCTCGCCAAGGCCCTGCGGCACACCGACGTCCCGGTCTCCGGGGTGTTCCTGGCAGCCACGCACACCCACGCCGGTCCCGGTCAGTACAGCGGTAGTGCCTTCTACAACGACTGGGCGTCCAACCGACCGGGGTTCGACCCCGGGTACACCCGGTTCCTCGTCGACCAGCTCGCCGTCGCCGCGAACCAGGCGATCGGGAACCGAGGTCCGGCGCGGGCGGCGCTGGGGATGACCGAGGTCTGGGGCCTGACCCGGAACCGCTCGCTCGGCGCGTTCGTCCGGAACGACGACCTCGAGGACCGGCGTACCGAGGACCAGCGCAAGTACGCGGCCGTCGATCCGCGGTTGCACCTGCTCCGGGTCGATGACGCTGCCGGCCCGTTGGCGGCCTTCAGCTGGTTCTCGATCCACGGCACCGGGATCAGCCACCACGACTCGTCGTACAACGCCGACGTGTGGGCCTACCTGAACGGCGAGCTGTCCGACCGGATCCGAGCAAGGACGGGGGTTCCGGCCGTGTGCGGTGCGGTCGTCGCGTCGCACGGTGACATGACCCCGGCAGTCCGGCCCGGGATGTTGGTCTTCCCCGAGGCCGAACGTGTCGGCCGGGGGATCGGAGCGGCTGCTGCTGAGCTGCACCAGTCCCTGGCGGGGAGCCTCTCGGACCGGTTCGTGGTGGATGCGACCCTGCACGAGGTCGTGATCGCCGACGCTGCCGAGGTGGACGGCGTCTCGCTGGCGGCCCCGCGGATCGGGTGGGCCAAGACGGCCGGTGCCGCTGAGAACACCACGCCGGTCCTGCACCTGATCCCGCCGTTCAAGGCCGGGCACCCGCGACGCCCCCGGGGCCCGCACGGGGAGAAGCGGATCGCCGGCACCCGCCTCGGTCACCGGCGCCTGGTCGGCCGCGACGAGGACTTCCCCGAGGTGCTGCCCCTGCACCTGCTCCGCCTCGGCGACGCGGCCGTGATCGGGCTCCCGTTCGAGACCACCGTCGAGGCCGGGCGTCGGATCGGTGCTGCGGTCGAGGGCTCCGCGCTAGGCGTGCGGACGGCGTTCGTGTCGTCGCTCGTCGACGACCACTGCGACTACCTGACCACGCCGGAGGAGTACTCCGCCCAGTACTACGAGGGCGCGTCGACCCTCTTCGGCCCCGGGCAGCAGGCCTGGGTGGCCGGCCTGGCGCACGCCGTCGCCGAGGATCTTGCCCAGGGCATCCGGGCGACCCCGGTGGCGCGGTCCTTCGACTTCGGCGTCCGGCGCTACCTGGCCGAGCCGACCGGGGAGATCACCGACCGACGACCCGGGCACGTCTCGTTCGTCGAGGCGACGGTGACCGAGGACGCGTTCTGGAGCATGTCGTGGACCGATGTCGCTCCCGGCGACCTGCTCTGGCACCAGCCGCTGGTACGGGTCGAGCACGAGACCCCGACCGGCTGGGCCCCTGCCTCGTACGACGGCCGGGCGGTGGACGACCAGGGCTGGCGGATCGGCATCCAGTACGCCGGGGTCGAAGCTGCCCGGCACCTGTACGTCGCGCGCTGGTACGCCCCGCCGCTGGGTCGCCCGGGAAGGCACCGGTTCGTGCTGGTGGCGAACGGAACGCAACCCGAGGTGGCAGGGCCTGCCTTCGACTGACCCCGGATCCCGGGCGTGGACGCGGCGTCGGTGGGGCAGGATGGATCCATGACAGCCAGCGCTCCGGAATACGACGCCGCAGCCGAGGTCGTCTCGATCTGCAGTGACCTGATCGGTATCGACACCAGCAACTTCGGGGACTCCTCGGGACCCGGGGAGCGCAAGGCCGCCGAGCACGTGGCCGCGCTGCTGGACGAGGTCGGCATCGAGATGCAGGTCGTCGAGTCCGAGCCGGGCCGTACCTCGCTGATCGGGCGCTGGGGCGGCGACGTCGGAGAACCCGTCCTGCTGCACGGGCACCTGGACGTGGTGCCGGCGAACGCTGCCGACTGGGCCGTGCCGCCGTTCTCCGGGGAGGTCCGCGACAGCATGGTGTGGGGCCGGGGAGCGGTGGACATGAAGGACTTCGACGCGATGCTGCTGTCCAGCATCCGCGCCCGCGCCCGTGCCGGCGCCGTCCCTGAGCGGCCGTTCGTGCTCTGCTTCACCGCCGACGAGGAGGCCGGCGGCGCGAAGGGCGCAGGTCACCTGGTCCGCGAGCACCGCGACCTCCTCGAGGGCTGCACCACCGCGGTCGGCGAGGTCGGTGGGTTCAGCACGACGGTGCGCGGCCGCCGGGTGTACCTGATCGAGGCTGCCGAGAAGGGAATGGGCTGGTTGCGGCTCACTGCTCGGGGCAACGCCGGTCACGGCTCGATGGTGCATCCCGACAACGCCGTCACCCGGCTTGCTACCGCGGTCGCACGGATCGGCCAGCACACCTGGCCGGTGCGGCTGACCCCGACGATGGAGGTGCTCCTCGCCGCCGTCGCCGAGCTCGTCGGCACCGAGGCGACGCCCGCCAACGCGGAGTCCCTGATCGAGGAGTTCGGGCCGGCAGCGCGGATGCTCGGTGCGGTCATCCGCAACACCACCAACCCGACGATGCTCGAAGCCGGGTACAAGGTGAACGTGGTGCCGGGGGAGGCCTCGGCGCGGATCGACGGTCGGTTCCTGCCGGGCTACGAGGACGAGTTCTGGGACACGGTGGCCGTGCTGGCCGGGCCGGACGTCGAGATCACCCGCGACGTGCACATGTCCGCCCTGGAGACGTCGTACGACGGACAGGTCGCCGAGGCGATGACCGCGTCCCTGCTCGCCGAGGACCCGGACGCGATCGTGGCGCCATACCTGATGAGCGGCGGTACGGACGCGAAGTACTGGGCCCAGATCGGGATGCGGTGCTTCGGCTTCGCGCCGCTGCGACTGCCCGAGGATCTCGACTTCACCGCGCTCTTCCACGGCGTCGACGAGCGCGTTCCGGTCGACTCGCTGGAGTTCGGGGCGCGCGTCTTCGACCGGTTCCTGGGAACTCTCTAGCGCGTAGGTTGGGTCGACGCAGCGATGCAGGACAAGCCGCACACCAGAGCCAGGACTGGTATCCCGGTGGTGACGACGAAGAACGACAGTGCTTTCATCGGCCCGCCGCCGATGTCCGCGCATCCGCTCAGGTCGCCGTAGCACGGGTCGAAGGTGACCAAGCGGGTCCAGACCAGCACGTTGCCCACGGCGAGCAGGGCGTACGGAACGACCAGGAGAGCAGTCCGGGTCGACTGCACGCGCAGGACAGCAAGGGCCGCAATGACGGAGAGCACGCCGGCGAGCGGAACGAGCGCTGTCGTCGGGTCCGCCGGATCCGAGGCGTAGATGTGATGACGTCCCAACGCGCGGGTACCGTGCAGGAGCAGCGGTGCGAGCGCTGTGGTGAGCGGAATGATCAAGGTGAGCACGATCTCGAGCGTTGCGACGCGACGGAACGAGAACGAGGGGTGCATGCCTCGAGCATGGGTGTTCAGATCGGGATGTGCCTGAGCGCAGGTACTCAGGTCCTGTCCTAGCTGGCGAACCAGAAAAGCTGCTGCTGGCGGATGATCTTGCGGCGCAGCTGCACCCGATGGATCCCGTCCGGGGTGATCCGGACCCGGTCCAGCTCCCAGCCGCCGGTCTCGGCACGCTCGACGAGCATCCGGGTGACGACGTTGCGCGACAGCTCGCGCGAGACCACGATCTGGTCGTACTCGTACTCCACGCCGGGACGCAGGGCACGACGCTGGCTCACAGCTCGATCGCCTCAGCAGAGACATCATTCAGAGCGGCCTCGATCTCGTCCGGCAGCTCGCACTCCTCGACCATCAGCGAGGCGCGGAGCTGGTCGGCTGTCCTGGCCCCGATGATCGGCGCGGTCACCCCGGGCCGATCGCGGACCCAGGCGAGCGCGACCTCCAAGGGGGACCAGCCCAGTCCTTCAGCGGCCCGCACCACGGCTTCGACGATGCCCTGGGAGCGCTCGTTGAGGTGACGGCCCACGAACGACGCGAAGTGCGGTGAGGCAGCACGGGAGTCGGCCGGCGTACCGGTGCGGTACTTGCCGGTCAGGACGCCGCGGCCCAACGGCGACCACGGCAGGATGCCGAGGCCGAGGGCCTGCGCTGCCGGGATGACCTCTGCTTCGACAGCACGGCTGAGCAGCGAGTACTCGACCTGGTTGGAGGCGAGCACTGCTCGTCCCGGTACCGCCCGCTGCCAGGTCGCGGCCTGGGCCGACTGCCAGCCGGAGTAGTTCGAGATGCCGACGTAGCTGGCGCGTCCGGTGCTGACCGCGTAGTCCAGTGCGCTCAGGGTCTCCTCGAGCGGGGCGTCGTCGACCCAGGTGTGCACCTGCCAGAGGTCCACGTGGTCGACACCGAGCCGCTTGAGGGACGCGTCCAGGGTGCTGATCAGGAAACCCCGGGACGCGTTCGTCTCGCGCTCACCTCGCAGGCGGCCGATCCCGGCCTTGGTCGCCAGCACGATCTCGTCGCGGGAGACGACGTCGCCGAGGAGCGTTCCGATCACCCGTTCGGAGTCGCCGTTGGCGTACCCGGCTGCCGTGTCGAGCAGCGTGCCGCCGGCCTCGACGAAGGAGACGAGCTGGTCGCGGGCCTCGTGCTCGTCGGTGTCGCGGCCCCACGTCATCGACCCGAGACCGAGGCGCGACACCTTGAGGCCGGTGGTGCCGAGGAACCGTTGCTGCATGCGCCACAGGTTAGCCAGCGCAGTCCTGCGGAACCGCACCGGCTCGCCGGTCGGATACCGGTCAGGTAGTGGTCAGGTTCTGCCGCGTAGGCTCACGGCCCGTGACCTACATCCACGCGATCATCCTCGGCATCGTCGAGGGACTCACCGAGTTCCTTCCGGTTTCGAGCACGGGCCACCTGACCATCGCGGAGAAGATCCTCGGCCTCCCGATCAACAAGGACTCGGTCACCGCGTTCACCGCGGTGATCCAGATGGGCGCGATCGCGGCCGTGGTCCTGTACTTCCGGACCGACATCTGGCGGATCGCCAAGGCCTGGGTCCAGGGCGTCTTCCAGCCCGAGTACCGCGGCTCGCTGGACCACCGGATGGGCTGGTACATCATCGTCGGCTCGGTCCCGATCGGGATCGTCGGCTTCGCGCTCCAGGACTTCATCAAGGGCGACCTGCGGTCCCTGTGGGTCGTCGGAGCAGCGCTGGTCGTCTGGTCCGGTGTGCTGCTGTTCGCCGAGAGTCGCGGGACCCAGGCGCGGGGCGAGGACGGCCTCACCCTGCGCGACGCCGTCGTGATGGGCCTGGTGCAGTGCGTCGCGCTCGTGCCCGGGGTGTCGCGCTCCGGTGCCACCATCTCCGCCGGCCTGCTTCAGGGCCTCGACCGGGTCGCTGCCACCCGGATGGCGTTCTTCCTGGGGATCCCGTCCTTGACCGCTGCCGGGCTCTACGAGCTCAAGGACGTGCACGGCATCGGTGCCGGACCCACGCTGGTCGGTACCCTGGTCAGCTTCGTCGTCGCCTACGCGTCGGTCGCCTGGCTGCTGAAGTTCGTCGCGCACCACAGCATCGGGAAGTTCGTCCCCTACCGGGTGACGGTCGGCGTCGTCGTCCTCGGCCTGCTCGCGTTCAACGTGATCAGCGCGACCTGAGTCGCAGGGCTCAGAGCCAGCCGGAACGGCGGGCGACGATCCACACGCTCAGCGAGCTCGCCGCCATCAGCAGCAACGCCAGCGGATAGCCGACCACCCAGCCGAGCTCGGGCATGTGGTCGAAGTTCATCCCGTAGATGCCCGCGATCAGCGTCGGCGCCGCGACCAGTCCGACCGCTGCCGAGATCTTCCGCATGTCGTCGTTCTGCTGGATCGAGATCTGGGCCAGGTGCGCCTGGAAGGCGGCGTTCAGCAGCTCGGCCAGGTCGTCGATCGTGTCGGCCACCTGCGCCAGGTGGTCGGCCACGTCACGGAAGTACGGCGCCGCCTCCGGATCGATCCCGCGGGCGGCGCCGCTGGCGAAGCGGCCCACCGGGTCACGCAGCGGCAGCACGGCGCGGCGCATCTCGGCGAGCTCGCGCTTGAGGATGTAGACCCGTTCGGAGTCGTTGGTGCGCTGGGCGCCGAAGACCGAGGTCTCGACCTCGTCGACGTCGATGACGAGCTCCTCGGCGACCGCTTCGTAGCGGTCCACGACCTGGTCGCAGACGGCGTACACGACGGCGGACGGGCCGTGGGCGAGCACCTTCTCCATCCCTTCGAGCGCGACCCGGGCCTCGTGCAGGGCCCCGCCCTTGCCGTGCCGGACCGTGACCACGAAGTCGTGACCGATGAAGACGTTGATCTCGCCGGTCTCGACCGCGTCGTCCTCGTCGACGTACCAGAGGGTCTTGAGGGTGAGGAACAACGAGTCGTCGTAGCGTTCGAGCTTCGGGCGCTGGTGCGCGGTGACGGCGTCCTCGACCGCCAGCGGGTGCAGGTCGTAGAGCTCCGCGACCGCACGCATCTCCTGCACGGTCGGCTCGTGCAGGCCGACCCAGACGAAGTCTCCGGGATCGGTCGCCCGGGAACGGACACCGGAGAGGTCGGACACAGCGGTACCGCAGTCGACCCGGATACCGCTGCGGTAGAGGGCGTTGTCGACGATCACGCTCCGAGGTTAGATCCTGACCAGATCCGCTGCTGCGTAGGCTCGCCCCATGGCAACTGTGATCCTCGCCCGGCACGGACGCACCCAGGCGAACGCGACCGGGGTGCTCGCCGGTCGTACGCCGGGGATCCGGCTCGACGAGGTCGGCACCTCGCAGGCGCAGGCTGCGGCGGCCCGGCTCGAAGGACTCACCCTCGCGGCGGCGTTCACCAGCCCGCTGGAACGCTGCAAGGAGACCTCGGCGCTGCTGCTGCGCGGGACCGGGCTGAAGGCGCGGGTCGAACGGGGCCTCAACGAGTGCGACTACGGAGACTGGGCCGGCCGGTCGATGAAGGACCTGGTCAAGGAGGACCTCTGGAAGGTCGTCCAGGCGCATCCGGCCGGTGTCCGGTTCCCGGGAGGCGAGTCGATGGCGGAGATGTCGGCACGGTCGATCGCCGCGGTCCGGGACTGCGACGCGCGGGTGACCGCCGAGCACGGCGACGACGCTGTCTGGATCGCGGTCGCGCACGGCGACGTGATCAAGGCGATCCTGGCTGATGCCCTGGGGATGCACCTGGACGCGTTCCAGCGGATCGTGGTGGATCCGGCGAGCCTGTCGATGATCCGATACACCCCCAAGCGCTCGTTCGTGCTGGCCATGAACACCAGCAGCGGGTCGTTGGGGCACCTGGCCAAGCAGGCCGAGAAGCCCGACGAGAAGCTCGGTGGCGGGGCCGGGCCGACGGCCTGAGGCGTCTGCGGATCGTTGTCACGGACACCGTAGGCTCGGACCATGCCGCCCCTCGTCCACCGCTTCGACCCCCCCGAGCGGTTCATCGCCGGAACCGTCGGAGAACCGGGAGCCCGCGCCTTCTTCCTGCAGGCGCGCTCCGGGCCCCGGGTGACCAGCGTCGCGCTGGAGAAGCAGCAGGTCGAGATCCTCGGCGAGCGGATCGACGAGCTTCTCGACGAGCTTCTCGGAGCCGGCGGGGTGGCGGCCCTGATCCCGGCGGTGACACCGGTGGACATGATCGACACCGCTCCGCTGGAGCAGCCGATCGCCGAGGAGTTCCGCGCCGGGACGATCACGCTGTCCTGGGACGCCGAGGACGAGCGGATCGTGATCGAGGTGTTTCCCGTGGTCGAGGTCGAGGTGCCGATCGAGGCCGACGAGGACGACCTGGTCGACCTGCCGATCGACGAACCGGAGCCCGAGGAGATGTTCGTGGTCCGGCTGACCCCGGTGCTCGCCAGGGTCTTCGCGACCCGGGCTGCCTCGGTCGTCCAGGCGGGACGCCCGTCGTGCCAGTTCTGCGGTGGCCCGGTCGACCCGGCCGGGCACCTGTGTCCACGCGCCAACGGATTCCGGCGCACCCGCCCGTGACCCCGGCCATCGAGCCCGCCGCAGCGGACCTGCTGGCGCACGGCGAGATGACCCTGCTGGGCCGGATCATGCCTGCCTCGAACCAGACCTGGTTGTGCCGCCTCGGTCCCGAGGACGCAGGCGTCCAGGCCGTCTACAAGCCCGTTTCCGGCGAACGACCGCTCTGGGACTTCCCCGAGGGAACGCTGGCGGACCGGGAGTACGCCGCGCGCCTGGTCTCCGAGGCGCTCGGCTGGTCCGTGGTCCCGCCGACGTTGCTGCGCGACGGTCCTGCAGGCAGCGGGATGGTGCAGCTGTGGTGCGAGCCGGACCCGGACCAGGACCCGGTCGACATCGTGCTGGCCGGTGAGGTCGCGCCGGGGCAGCTGGCTGTGGTCGATGCGTTCGACGACCACGAACGGCCGGTGGTGCTGGTCCACGAGGACACTCCGTCGCTGCGCCGGATGGCGATCTTCGACCTGGTCGTCAACAACACCGACCGCAAGGGCGGTCACGTGCTGGCGATGTCAGACGGGCACCGGTACGGCGTCGACCACGGTGTCTGCTTCCACGTCGACGACAAGCTCCGGACGGTGTTGTGGGGGTGGGCCGGTCAGCCGTTCACCGCCGAGGAGATCGCTGGTCTCGAAGGCCTGGAGCTCCGCCTGCAGACCGACCTGGACGGTCTGCTGGTGCCGCTGCTGACCGGTCCCGAACGGGCGAGGACCCGGATGCGGACCGAGCGGCTGCTGCGCCTGGGCCACTTTCCGGACCCCGGACCCGGGTGGCCGTCGCTCCCGTGGCCGGCGTTCTGAACCGCTTCGTTACTCTCGTGGCATGCGTGCCTGGTCTGCCCCCGTCGTACCCACCCTTCCGAGCGCGGGTCCCGAGGTGCAGGTGTTCGACTCGAGCACCCAGGACCTGGTCGAGCTCGTCCCGGACTCCGGTACCGCCCGGATGTACGTCTGCGGCATCACGCCGTACGACGCCACCCACCTGGGGCACGCGTCGACGTACGTCGCGTTCGACCTGCTGAACCGGGCCTGGCGCAGCGCCGGGCACGCGGTCCGCTACGTCCAGAACGTGACCGACGTCGACGACCCGTTGCTCGAGCGGGCGGCCGCGACCGGCGAGGACTGGGTGACGCTGGCGGAACGTGAGACCGAGCTGTTCCGTACCGACATGGAGGCCCTGCGGGTGCTCCCGCCGGACGAGTACGTCGGCGCCGTCGAGTCGATCCCGCTGGTGGTCTCGATGATCCAGCGGCTGCAGGACGCCGGTGCCGTCTACGCCGTGCCGACCGACGGGGGCGGCGACGATCTCTACTTCTCGGTGACCGCCGACCCGGACTTCGGCGCGGTCTCCGGCTGGGACCGCGACCAGATGCTGCGGATCTTCGCCGAGCGCGGGGGAGACCCCGAGCGCCCGGGCAAGAAGGACCCGCTGGACTGCCTGCTCTGGCAGGGTGAGCGCCCCGACGACCCCGCCTGGGACTCCGTCCTGGGCCGTGGCCGGCCCGGCTGGCACATCGAGTGCTCCGCGATCTCGCGCGAGCACCTCGGCGCGAACTTCGAGGTCCAGGGTGGCGGCAGCGACCTGGTGTTCCCGCACCACGAGATGAGCGCCGCGGAGGCCCAGGTGGCCGATCCGGAGCACCGGTTCGCCCGTGCCTACGTGCACGCCGGCATGGTCGCGCTGGACGGCGAGAAGATGTCGAAGTCCAAGGGGAACCTCGAGCTCGTCTCCCGGCTGCGCGGGCAGGGGGTCGACCCGATGGCGATCCGGCTGACCCTGCTGGGCCACCACTACCGCAGCGACTGGGAGTGGAAGCCGAACGAGCTGGCCCGCTCGGTCGTCCTGCTCGGCAGGCTTCGCGAGGCGGCCACCGCCCCGGCCGGTGCGGCGAGCGGACCGGTCGTCGAGGCGGTGCTGACGGCCCTGGCCGACGACCTGGACGCACCACGGGCGCTGGGTGCCCTCCGCGAGTGGGCCGACCGCACCAGTGCCGGTGACCAGGGTGAGCCCGGGGCGGGCGACGTGATCCGTACCCTCGCCGACGCCGCTCTGGGCGTCGCGCTCTGATCAGACCGGGCCGTCCCCGGGGTTCTCGCGCCGCTTGAGGTAGCGCTCGAACTCACGGGCGATCGCCTCGCCGCTGGCCTCGGGCAGATCGGCGGTGTCCTTGGACTCCTCGAGGCTGCGCACGTACTCGGCGACGTCCTCGTCCTCCTCGGCCAGCTCGGCGACGCCGCGCTCCCACGCCCGGGTCTCCTCGGGCAGGTCGCCGAGCGGGATGCTGATCTCCAGCAGGTCCTCGACCTGGGTCAGCAGGGCGAGGGTGCCCTTCGGGCACGGCGCCTGCGGCAGGTAGTGCGGGACCGCTGCCCAGAACGACACGGCCGGGATGTCGAGCCGCGCGCACGCGTCCTGGAAGACGCCGACGATCCCGGTCGGTCCCTCGTACGTCGACGGCTCCAGCTTGAGCCGGTCGTCCAGGTCGAGCTCGGTCGCCGTCCCGGTCACCGGGATCGGGCGGGTGTGCGGTGTCTCGGCCAGCAGGGCGCCGAGCGTGACCACCTGGACCACTTCCAGGTCGTCGGCCGCGGCCAGCAGCTCGGCGCAGAACTGGCGCCAGCGCATGTTCGGCTCGATCCCGCGCAGCAGCACCACGTCGCGGTGCGAGCCCGGAGGCCGGGCGACGTAGAGCTGGGTCGAGGGCCAGGTGATCCGGCGGATGCCGTCCTCGGAGGTGCCCACCATCGGCCGGTTGACCTGGAAGTCGTAGAACTCCTCCGGGTCGATCGCGGCCACCATCTGGGCGTCCCAGACGTCGATGAGGTGGTCGAGCACCCCCGTAGCCGCTCCGGCAGCATCATTCCAGCCCTCGAAGGCGCTGAGCATGACCGCGTTGACCAGCGGGCGGACCTCATCGATCTCGATCACTGGTTCAGCCTACGTGCACGAGCGGAGCCGCATCGAGCTTGCTCGACTGTCGGCGGAGCGAGAAACGTTGAGGAGCGCAGCGACGATCACGGCGAACGTGGGTACCGACATGAGAAAACAGCCGGGGGTTGGACTGCCCACCACGTAGACTCTTCGGGTCGAGAGGCGTTGCAACGGGTTCCGTCAGGGTGCCCGCCACGCTCGGCCGAGTGCAAGGACGCCTTCCGCCATGGAAGGAACACACGTGAACGCCCACGCCAGTTCTTCGGAGCCGAACATCCGCCCCGACTGCACCGAGGAGCTCAGCCGCGCCCTCGCCGAGCGGATCATGGTGATCGACGGCGCGATGGGGACGGCGATCCAGCGGGACCGGCCCGACGAGGCCGGCTACCGCGGTGAGCGCTTCAAGGACTGGCCCAGCGACGTCCAGGGCAACAACGACCTGCTCACGATCACGCAGCCGCAGATCATCGCCGGGATCCACCGCGAGTACCTCGAGGCCGGCGCGGACATCCTCGAGACCAACACGTTCAACGCGAACGCGGTCTCGCTCGCCGACTACGACATGGCCGACCTGTCCTACGAGCTCAACTACGCCGGTGCCGCCCTGGCCCGGGTCGAGTGCGACGCGCTGGCGACCCCCGAGAAGCCGCGCTACGTCGCCGGGGCGCTCGGGCCCACGACCCGGACCGCGTCGATCTCCCCGGACGTGAACGACCCCGGCGCGCGCAACGTCTCCTACGACCAGCTGGTCGCGGCGTACCTGGAGGCGGCCAACGGGCTCGTCGACGGCGGCTCGGACCTGATCTTCATCGAGACCATCTTCGACTCCCTGAACGCCAAGGCAGCGATCTTCGCGGTCGAGACGCTGTTCGAGGAGCGCGGACGCCGGTGGCCGGTGGTCATCTCGGGCACCATCACCGATGCGTCCGGCCGGACCCTCTCGGGTCAGGTGACCGAGGCGTTCTGGAACGCCGTCCGGCACGCCCGGCCGATCGCGGTCGGGTTGAACTGCGCCCTGGGTGCCCCCGAGATGAGGCCGTACATCGCCGAGATGGCCCGGATCGCCGACACCTTCATCTCCTGCTACCCGAACGCCGGCCTGCCGAACGCGTTCGGTGAGTACGACGAGTCCCCGGAGCGTCAGGCCGGCTACCTCGCGGAGTTCGCCGAGGCCGGACTGCTGAACCTGGTCGGCGGCTGCTGCGGCACCACGCCCGCGCACATCGCCGAGATCGCCAAGGTCGTCGAGGGCAAGCCCGTCCGGAAGCTGCCGGTGCTCGACATCGCGACCCGGCTGTCGGGACTGGAGCCGCTCAACATCACCGGGGACTCGCTCTTCGTCAACATCGGCGAGCGCACCAACATCACCGGGTCGGCGCGCTTCCGCAACCTGATCAAGGCCGAGGACTACGACACCGCCCTCTCCGTGGCTCTCCAGCAGGTCGAGGTCGGTGCGCAGGTCATCGACATCAACATGGACGAGGGCATGATCGACGGCATCGCCGCGATGGACCGGTTCACCAAGCTCGTCGCCGCCGAGCCCGACATCAGCCGCGTCCCGGTGATGATCGACTCCTCCAAGTGGGAGGTCATCGAGGCCGGCCTGAAGAACGTCCAGGGCAAGCCGATCGTCAACTCGATCTCGATGAAGGAGGGCGAGGAGAAGTTCGTCCGCGAGGCCCGGCTGTGCCGCAAGTACGGCGCCGCTGTGGTCGTGATGGCCTTCGACGAGCAGGGTCAGGCCGACAACCTGGAGCGCCGCAAGGAGATCTGCGGTCGCGCCTACCGGATCCTCACCGAGGAGGTCGGGTTCCCGGCCGAGGACATCATCTTCGACCCGAACTGCTTCGCGCTCGCCACCGGGATCGAGGAGCACGCCACCTACGGCATCGACTTCATCGAGGCCTGCGCCTGGATCAAGGCGAACCTGCCGGGCGTGCACATCTCCGGCGGTATCTCGAACGTGTCGTTCTCGTTCCGGGGCAACAACCCGGTGCGCGAGGCGATCCACGCCGTCTTCCTGTTCCACGCGATCAAGGCCGGCCTGGACATGGGCATCGTCAACGCCGGCGCCCTGGTGCCGTACGACGAGATCGACCCGGAGCTGCGGAGCCGGATCGAGGACGTCGTCCTGAACACCCGGGAGGACGCCGCCGAACGGCTGCTCGAGATCGCCGAAGCGTTCCGGGGCAACGGCGAGATCGTCGAGGTGGCCGCCGCCGAGTGGCGCAGCCTGCCGGTGCGCGAACGGATCACGCACGCCCTGGTCAAGGGCATCGACGCCGACGTCGAGGCCGACACCGAGGAGCTGCGCGCCGAGATCTCCGCAGCCGGAGGTCGCCCGATCGAGGTGATCGAGGGACCGCTGATGGACGGCATGAACGTCGTCGGCGACCTGTTCGGAGCCGGCAAGATGTTCCTGCCCCAGGTCGTGAAGTCGGCCCGGGTGATGAAGAAGGCGGTCGCCTACCTGCTCCCGTTCATCGAGGCGGAGAAGCAGCCCGGCGACGTCGAGACCACCAACGGCACCATCGTGATGGCCACCGTGAAGGGCGACGTCCACGACATCGGCAAGAACATCGTCGGCGTGGTGCTGCAGTGCAACAACTACACGGTCATCGACCTGGGTGTGATGGTCCCTGCCCAGAAGATCCTGGACAAGGCCAAGGAGGTCAACGCCGACATCATCGGGCTCTCCGGACTGATCACCCCCTCGCTGGACGAGATGGTCAACTTCGCCGTCGAGATGGAACGGCAGGGTCTCCAGATCCCGCTGCTGATCGGTGGTGCGACCACGTCACGGGCGCACACCGCGGTGAAGGTCTCGCCGCGTCGTACCGGTCCGGTGGTCTGGGTCAAGGACGCGTCGCGCTCGGTGCCGGTCGCGGCCGCCCTGCTGGACGACAAGCAGCGCCCGGCCCTGCTCAAGGCGACCGAGGACGACTACGCGAGCCTGCGCGAGCGGCACGCCCAGAAGAACGAGCGGCCGACGCTGACGCTGGAGAAGGCACGGGCGAACCGGACCCCGATCGACTGGGCCGGGTACGTCCCGCCGGTGCCGCCCCAGGGCGGGATCCGGGTCTTCAACGACTACGACATCGCCGAGCTGCGCGAGTACATCGACTGGCAGCCGTTCTTCAACGCCTGGGAGATGAAGGGCAAGTTCCCCGACATCCTCAACAACCCGGTGTCCGGGGACGCGGCACGCAGGCTGTACGACGACGGCCAGGACATGCTCGACCGCCTGATCAAGGAGAAGTGGCTGACCGCCAACGGCGTGATCGGCTTCTTCCGGGCGAACGCGGTCGGCGACGACATCGAGGTGTACGGCGGTGACACTCCGGGCGACCGTACGGAGGTCATCCAGGTGCTCCGCAACCTGCGCCAGCAGGGGGAGCACCGCGACGGCGTACCGAACCGGTCGCTCGGCGACTTCGTCGCACCCAAGGACACCGGCATCGAGGACTGGGTGGGTGCGTTCGCGGTCACTGCGGGGCTCGGCAGCCAGGACAAGATCGCCGAGTTCAAGGCCGACATCGACGACTACAGCGCCATCCTGCTGGAGTCGCTCGCGGACCGGCTCGCCGAGGCCTTCGCCGAGCGGATGCACGAACGGGTCCGCAAGGAGTTCTGGGGCTACCAGCCCGACGAGGAGCTCTCGAACGAGGCGCTGATCGGCGAGAAGTACGTCGGGATCAGGCCTGCGCCCGGCTACCCCGCCTGCCCGGAGCACACCGAGAAGGACACCCTGTGGAAGCTCCTCGACGTGCAGGCCAACGCCGGCATCGAGCTCACCGAGTCGATGGCGATGTGGCCCGGTGCTGCGGTCAGCGGCTGGTACTTCTCGCACCCGCAGTCGCAGTACTTCGTCGTGGGCCGGCTCGCCCAGGACCAGGTCGCCGACTACGCCACCCGGAAGGGCTGGACGCTGAAGGAAGCCGAGCGCTGGCTCGGACCCAACCTCGGCTACAACCCTGAGGACTAGCCTCCCCGGAACCTGAAGCGGTCGCGCGCGTCGTGCGGACGAATCGGCCCTGTGCCGTTCATCGAACGTTCGACTGCGTGACCTCGTCCGGTACGCCTGCGATCCCTACCTTCTAAGGGCGAGGCCAGCGCCTGTCATCGGGGCGGGCGCTGCCACGCGGAAGGGCAGCTCCATGGATCTCCCAGCGATCAGGGCGCTAGGCGTCACCAAGGTGTTCGGAGAGGTCGTCGCCCTCGACGGGGTCGACATCAATGTCGCGGCGGGCCAGATCCACGGCGTGGCCGGCCCGAACGGCGCGGGGAAGACCACTCTGTTCGGCATGCTGCTCGGACTCTCAGCAGCCGACAGCGGCGAGCTGGAGATCCTGGGACGCCCGGTCGGTCGCCATCTGCCGCTCCCCGAGGGTGTCGCTGGTTTCGTCGACGGTCCCGGTCTCTACCCTGCCCTGACAGCCCGCAGGAATCTCCGCGCGCTGGCCAGGATGCGCGGGCACGCCGCATCGGCCATCGACGATGCGCTCGATCAGGTCGGCCTGCTCGAGGTTGCCGACGACCCGGTGCGGGGTTTCTCGCTCGGCATGCGTCAGCGGCTGGGACTTGCCGCCGCACTTCTCGGAACGCCACGCCTCCTTGTCCTCGACGAGCCGTCCAACGGACTCGACCCTTCCGGGAGGCGTCAGGTACACCGCGTGATCAGCGCGCTGGCCGCCGCGGGCGCCACGGTCGTCGTCTCCAGCCACCGCATGGACGACCTCGCAGCCCTGTGCGCCGAGGTCACCCTGCTCTCGACCGGCCGGGTGGTCTTCTCCGGTCCGCTCGCCAAGCTGGCTGCCGAGAGCGGCGACCTCGAGTACCGCGTCCTCACCTCCGACGGGGCCTGCGCCTGCGCGGTGGCCATGAGCACCGACGGCATCACGGTGCTGGGGGACTCCGTCCTGCACGCTGATCCGTACGGCAGCGGGGCGGCACTCGACGCGGCCCTGGTCGTACGCGGACCGGTGCCAGCCATGGACCACCTCGTCACCCGCTTGGTCCGGGCCGGCATTGCCGTCCGCGAGCTCGCCCCGGTCATCCCACCGCTCGAGGCAGCCTTCCTGGCTCTCACCAGCGGCAGCTCCAGTGCCGAAGGGGATGCCCGATGAGCACGCTCGCCACCGACAGTCCGCTCGGCGCCGCCGAGCTCGCACCGATCCGTCCGACGTCCGTGCGCCGTGCCTTCGGCTTCGAGCTGGTCAAGCTCCTCGCCCAGTGGCGGATCCGACTGTTGCTGCTCGTCTGCCTTGTCGCTCCAGGTGCTTTCGTCGCGTCGGTGGGCCAGCAGAGCTCGCTACCTGCCGACACCGTGTTCGGGCGCTGGATGGCGCTCAGCGGCTGGGCCGGCCCTTTGGTCGTACTGGCCTTCTGCGGCTCCTGGGCGTTGCCACTGATCACGTCACTGGTCGCAGGTGACATCTTCGCGATCGAGGACCGTCTGGGTACGTGGGCCTATCTCGCCGTCGCCGTGCGCTCGCCGCGCCGCATCTTCATCGCCAAGGCACTGGCCAGTCTGCTGGTCGTGGCGGTCCTGATGGCCTGCATCGCACTGTCATCGACCGCCGGCGGCCTGGTCGGCATCGGCAACCATCCCCTGATCGGCCTCGACGGCCACACGCTCAGCGTTGCCGAGGCCGGTCGGCGTGCGCTGCTCGCCTGGCTCTGCGTGCTCCTGCCGACCCTGGCGTACGCCGCCATCGGACTGCTCGGCTCGGTCATCATGGGCCGCTCGCCGATGGGCCTGCTACTTCCGGCCCTGATCGCGCTGCTCCTCCAGATCGTCACCATGCTGCCGATGCCGGCCGCTGTACGGATGTCGCTGCCGAGCAACGCCTTCCTGGCCTGGCGCGGGTTGTTCACCGAACCGGCGCAGCTGGGTCCTCTCTGGGCCGGTCTCCTGGTCAGTCTCGCGTGGGCGATCGTCGCTACGGCCACGGCGTACCGCTTCTTCGTCCGCCGGGACTTCAGTGACCGCACGCACGACGGGTCGGGCTGGCGCGTCACCCTGAAGGGGCTCCTGCCACTGGCGATCGTGAGCGTCGTCGCGGCGGTCGGGCTGGTCGTCGCGGCGCCCGGTACGGGCTCGGGCATCACCCGGGCCAAGGTGCAGGACTCCCTCTCGACGACCTTCAGCCACCTCTATGTCCTGCAGACGAGCGAGCTCCACCGGCCCGCAGTCACGGAGGCAGTGATGCGGACCGCCGCCGCTTGCGACAAGGGCGGCTCGAACGATGCGGACAGCGGTCCGGGCAACGACTGGCGCTGCATCGTCTCGTGGCACACCTCCGGCACCGCCTTCGTGGGCCGGGCCACGTTCCAGCTCGACGTGGCGGCCGACGGCCGTTACGTCGCCGACGGTGACGGCCCGATCGAGGTCAACGGCTCGTTCCAGCTCCGCACCGTGCACGGCGACGCACCCAATCCCCTCTGGCAGTTCGACGGTCTTGTCGACCTGATGACGAAGTAGCACCTGCACGGCCCCCACCAGTGGTTCCACCCACCCGTAGGAACAGGAAAAGGACACCCCATGAATGTCACGCGTCGGCGTCAGGCCCCTCAGCGCTCTCAAGCCAGGAGGGGTATCCTCGGAGGCAGACGTCTCCGTCTCGTCGCAGCAACAGGCGCCGCTCTCGCGCTCACGACCGGCGGCTTCGCTGTCGCGTCGACGACAGGGTTCGGCAACCACACCGTCGGCTCCACGTATCACGACGGCAGTCTCCAGGTCTCTGACGACCAGGCCGTTCACCCGATCGGGGACCGTCTCATGACGCCGTTCGGCAAGATCATGGGGTCCACGATCAGCCCGGACGGGAAGCTCGTCGCGGCCACCAGCACCGACCGCTCGGTCGACCTCCAGATGTTCGACATGGGTACGTACGCGCCGGTCTCCGCGGCCGGCACGGCGACGGTAGCGAGCGCGAATGCCGCCGCGATCGCGGCCGGCTTCGCGACCAGCTCGACCGCCTCGTCGATCGCCTACATCAATGCCCCGACGGGGCAGACGAGCGCCGGCACGTGCACACCGGGCGGCACGAGCCTCGACGGCACGGTCGGCCAGGGCAACCCGACGTTCTCGCCTGACGGCACCAGGCTCTACGTCCCGGTGTCGTGCGGCTTCGACGTCTACTCGGTTGACGCGTCCGGCACCGTGAGCGCGCCGACCACCCTGTTCCTGCCGACGGTGACGGCTGCCCGTCAGATCGTCACCGGGACCGCCAACCCGTTCGCCACGACGACGACCGAGCTGCCGCTGACCGCGGGCTCCGCCTTCGGCCCGGACGGAAACCTGTACGCCGCACTGAACGGCCAGGACGCTGTCGACGAGATCGACCCGTCTTCCGGCGCCGTCGTCAAGCATTGGCAGGTAGGGGTCGCGCCCCGTCAGGTCGCGTTCGCCCCCAACGGCAAGCTCTACATCACCGACGAGGGTGGCCGCACGCCGGTGACCGGGGACACCACCCTGCAGTCGTACGGCAGCGAGGTCGTCGCCAACGGCACCACCGGCTCCTCGACCACCGGCACCGTCTCGGTCATCGACCCGAGCAGCACTGCGGCCACCGCCTCCACGATCAGCGTCGGACTCCACCCCACCGCCATCTACGGTCACGGCACATCGATGTACGTCGCGAACACCAACGGCGACACCGTCTCGGTGATCGACACCGCCTCGGGCAACGTCGTTCAGACCATCAGCACCCAACCCTGGAGCGGCTCGGGCGTCGGCTACCAGCCCGACTCGATCGACGTGGTCGACAACCACCTGCTGGTCTCGCTGGGCCGGGCCAACGCCATCGAGGTCTTCGGTCTCGGCACCACCGCACTGGACCCGGTCCGCGAGATCGGTCTGCTACCGACCGACTACTACCCCTCGGGTGTGTTCACCGACTCCTCGGGCGACATCGTCGTCGCGAACCGTCGAGGCGTCGACGCCCGAGCGCCGTTCGTGACCTCCTCCCAGGGCCAGAACACGACCGCGGCCTCGAACCACGGCACGCACTCCACGACGGCGTCACTGACCCGTTTCGCCTGGCCGAGCGACACCGCCATCAAGGCCGACACCGCCGAGGTCTTCCAGCAGAACGGCTGGAGCGCCGACCCCTCGACGACGACGAAGCAGGAGGTCAGGACGTGCAAGACGGTGAGGTCGAGGGTCAAGCTCAAGGGCAAGGCGCTGACCCGTGCCGAGGCCTACAACCGGACGCACCCGCGGCACAAGAAGCCGCTCTTCAAGCTGGTGCCCAAGAAGGTCTGCACCACGAAGACCCTGAAGGTGCCGAGCGCGAACCCCGTTCCGACCAAGATCGGTGAGGCCTCCTCGAAGATCAAGCACGTGTTCCTGATCGTCAAGGAGAACCGCACCTACGACCAGGTCTTCGGAGATATGAAGGAGGGCAACGGTGACATGTCACTGGCGCAGTTCGGCCAGCAGGTCACTCCCAACCAGCACGCGCTCGCGTCGCAGTTCGGGCTCTACGACAACACCTATGACGTCGGGACGAACTCCTCCGAGGGGCACGACTGGATGATGATGGGCGACAACCCCGAGTACAACGAGTCCTCGGCCGGCGAGTACACCCGCTCGTACGACACCGAGGAGGACGTGCTCGGTCACCAACGCTCGGGGTTCCTCTGGACGTCGATCGAGGCGGCCGGCGGAACGGCCAAGAACTACGGCGAGTTCGAGTACGGCGAAGGCAAGCCGGGGCACGCGACCGTCGCCGACTCGCCGACCTGGCAGCAGTTCTACTGCCCTGCGACGGCCTACGACACCTCGGGCGACGCCTCGCAGCTGACGGCGGGACCGCTCGCAGGCGCGAGCTACGGCTCGGTCATCCCGTCGCTCAACACGATCAGCGACCCGCTGTCCCCGTCGTTCGACACCTCGATCCCGGACATCTACCGCGAGGCGATCTGGCAGCAGGACTTCAAGAACCAGCTCACGAGCCCGAAGAGCGCCGACAAGGGTGTGCCGAACTTCAACATGATGTGGTTCTCCAGCGACCACACCAGCAGTCAGGCTGCTCCCGAGGCACAGGTCGCCGACAACGATCTCGCCGTTGGCAGGGTCGTCGACGCGATCTCGCACTCATCGATCTGGAAGGACTCGGTCATCTTCGTGGCTGAGGACGACAGCCAGGCCGGTGTCGACCACGTCGACGGTCACCGTGCCCCGATCCAGGTCATCAGTCCGTGGGCCCAGCACGGCAAGGTCATCGACACCTACTACTCGCAGATCAGCATGGTCCGCACGATCGAGCAGGTCCTCGGCGCGACCCCCCTCAACGAGAAGGTCGCCGCGGCCACGCCGATGTACGACGCGTTCACGAGCAAGCCCGACTATGCGCCGTACGACGCCGTCGCCAACCAGGTCCCGCTCACCGAGGGCCTCATCGGCGGGACCCCGACCTGCGGCAACGACAACCTCGGTCAGGCGGGTGCCGCAGCTTCGAAGGTGCAGGCCGCCGCGCGTGCGGCGGTGAAGGTGCCGGCCTCGGAGGAGACGCTGGCCAGCGAGTGGGCCACCTGGGCCTCGCACCAGCACCTCCGCGGGGGTCTGGCTGTCGCCGACTACGCCAACCCGGAGCTGATGAACCGCTACACCTGGTATCGCAGCTACGACTGGAGCAGGCCGTACCCGGGGGACAGGAGCATCCTTGCTCCGTTGCAGGTCCCGGGCGCCTACGTGCCCAACGCCGATTCCGACAACTGACCTTGCTTCTCGCGGTCCGCGGTGTGCACCGGGGCCGACCTGGTGATCGGGATCGCTAGGGTGTGGTTGCTCGACCGTGCAGGTGCGCAGCCGGCCAATCCAGGGGCGATCGTCACCTGGGGACCCATCAGGACGTTTCGGAGGCCATTCTGAGTACCGCCAGGTCCCGGGACGCTGCAGATCTGCAGGCAGACGGCGGGGTGCGGCGCAGACTCGACTCGTTCGCGGCCGTCCTGTGGGACATGGACGGCACCCTGGTCGACACCGAGCCGTACTGGATCGAGGTCGAGTTCGCACTCGTCGCCGAGTTCGGCGGGACCTGGAGCATGGAGCACGCGCTGACCCTAGTGGGCAACGACCTGCTCGTGTCCGCGGCGTACATCCGCGAGCACGGGGGAGTGCAGCTGCCCGACGCGGTGATCGTCGAACGGCTGCTCGACGGCGTGATCGCCCGGATCAACGACCGGGTCCCGTGGCAGCCGGGCGCTGTCGACCTGCTGGCAGCGCTCGGGGCCGCGGGCATCCCGTGCGGACTGGTGACGATGTCCTACGAGCGCTTCGTCGCGCCCGTGCTCGCGGTGCTGCCGCCGGACACGTTCGCGACCGTGGTGACGGGGGACCGGGTGTCGATCGGCAAGCCGCATCCGGAGCCGTACCTGCAGGCAGCTGCCGGACTGGGCGTGGATGCGGCTGACTGCCTGGCGATCGAGGACTCCAACACCGGCGCCAAGTCAGCGGTCGCGGCCGGGTGCACCGTCCTGGTCGTGCCGAACCACGTCCCCGTGCTCGAGGGCGAGCGACGCATCTTCCGCGACTCGCTCGCCGGACTGGACGTCGCCGGGTTGCAGGAGCTCTTCGCGAACGGGTAGCGGCAGGATCGTCCCGCCGAATTCGGGGCAGTGCGCCTTGAAGCTGCACCAGTCGCACAGCCGGGACCGGCTCGGGCGCCAGTCCTCGGTCTCGGTGGCCAGCTCGATCGCCGTCCAGATCGCTTGCAGCTGGCGCTCGGTGGAGCACAGGTCCTGCTCGTCCGGCACGTAGCTGAGCATCTCGCCGTTGCCCAGGTAGATCAGCCGGAGCATTGCCGGGATCACGCCGCGGGTCTTCCAGAGCACCAAGGCGTAGAACCGCATCTGGAACAGGGCCTTGGCCTCGAAACCCTCGGCACTCGAGACCCCGCTCTTGTAGTCGACCACCCTGATCGCGCCGTTCGGCGCGATGTCGAGACGATCGACGAACCCTCGCAGGAGCAGCTTCGAGTCGAGCACGGTCTCGACGTACAGCTCGCGCTCGGCGGGCTCGAGCGTGCGCGGGTCCTCGAGCTCGAAGTAGCGCTGCAGGACCGTGCGGCAGGTCGCGAGCCAGGCGGCCTCAGCCTGCTCGTCGCCGTCGGCGAAGAGCAGCGCGGCCCGGTCGTCGTCGTCCAGCACGTACTCCCAGGCGGCTCCGATCATGGTGCTCGCACGCTCCGGTGTGCGCTCCGCAGCAGGCAGGTCGAAGAGGTCCTCGAGGACCTTGTGCACGACGGTGCCCCGGACGGCGGCCGGCGAGGGCGGCTCGGGCAGCTTGTCGATCGTCCTGTAGCGGTACATCAGCGGACACGTCTTGAAATCCCCGGCACGGCTGGGGGAGAGCGCACCGATCACATCCACGCCGTCGACCGGGGTGCCGTTGCGGACCTGCTCGGTCACCGACTTGGCCATGGCACCGACCTTAGGTGGTGGCCCCGACATTCTCGGCGACGTCGTCGGGCCCATGGACGGTGCGGTCGGCCATCCCCAGGACCGCGCCGAAGGTCCAGAACTTGTTGATCACGAAGCTGACCGGGGTGACGACGACCAGCGCGATGAACTGGGCCCAGTACAACCGGGTCCGCAGCGGTCCGGAGTCGTCGAAGGCGTGGGTGGACAGGCCCACGACCGAGCTCGGGTGCAGCAGCAGCGTCAGGACGACCAGGTTGATGACCAGCCCGACCAGCCCGGTGACCAGGGAGGGCCAGTACTCCTTGATCCAACGGGCGTGCTGGGTGGTCCGGAACGTGAAGGAGCGGTTGAGCTGGAAGTTCCAGGCATTGGCGATCAGGAACGCGACCGTCGCGTAGACGTGGTACCAGCGGACGTTGAACGACGTCGCCGGAAGGTTGATCGCCACCAGGTGCGCGGCCGGGCCGACCTCGTTCGCGATGACGACGGCCAGCAGGTTGACCACCAGACCGGTACCGCCGACCGCGAGGAAGCGCGCAGCCTGGGTCATCGGGTGGTGGCTGTGGAGGAGGCGCTCGAGCTTGGGCACGCGCCGAGGATATGACAACCCGCGATAGCGTCTCGCTGTGAGCACCCCTGATCAGCCCGCCGCGACCCAGCCCCCGGGCTCGGTCAGGATCGGTGCGATCAGCGGCGTCTCGATCTACGTGCGCGCGTCCTGGCTCCTGGTGGCCGTCGTGATCGCGATCCTGCTGGCTCCGCGGGTGGATCAGGTCCAGCCGGGCCTGGGCGTCTGGAAGTACGGCGCCGGTCTGGTGTTCGCCGTTCTGCTCTACCTCTCGATCCTTCTCCACGAGATGTCGCACGCCCTGATGGCGCTACGGGTCGGGCTCCGGGTCCGGTCGATCAGTCTCCAGTTCCTCGGCGGCGCGACCGAGCTCGACGGCGAGCCGGCCACCGCGGCCCAGGAGTTCAAGGTCGCCGTCGTCGGTCCGCTGACCTCGATCGCGGTCGGTCTGGTGGCGCTCACGCTGGTCCCGGTCGTCCCTGACGGTCTTGCCCGGTTGGCGATGCAGGGGCTCGCCGCCTCGAACCTGGTGGTCGGCGTGCTCAACCTGGTCCCGGGGCTCCCGCTTGACGGCGGCCGGGTACTGCGCGCCGTGGTCTGGCAGGCAGGCGGTGACATGCACCGCGGCACGATCGCGGCTGCCTGGGGTGGCCGCGTGGTCGCCGTGCTGTCGCTGGGGTGGCCGCTGCTGTCGAGCAAGATCTTCGACACCCAGGCTCAGTTCTACGACTACCTGTTCGCGGCGACGATCGCCGGTTTCCTCTGGTCCGGGGCGACAGCCTCGCTGATCAACGCCCGGATCCGGAGCCGGCTGCCGGCGTTGCGGGCGCGCCCGCTGGCACGACGGGTGATCGCGGTCCCGGACGACCTCCCGGTCGCCGAGGCGGTACGCCGCGCGCGGGATGCCGGCGCGGGCGGGATCGTCGTCCAGACCGGCGCGGGGTCGCTGACCGGGATCGTGCACGAGAGCGCGCTGCTGGCGATCCCCGAGGACCGTCGTCCCTGGGTGCCGATCAGCTCGGTGGCCCGTAGCCTTCAGGACGGGTTGGTGCTCCCGGCCGACTCCGCCGGCGAAGATCTGATCCGCGCGATGGCGCGAACCCCCGCGAACGAGTACGTACTGGTCGAGCCGGACGGGTCGGTCTACGGGCTGCTGGTCACGGCCGATGTCGATGCCGCCTTCGAAGCAGGAACAGGACGATGACGCAGGAAACAGAGCTGGTACCACCCGCAACGGACCCGAGCGGTCAGTCCTGGTCCGGGGTCAGTCGCGGCCCGCTGCGGGTCGGGGAGTGGGTGCGTCTGGTCGACGGCAAGGGCCGCCGTCACAACATCTGTCTCGAGGAGGGCAAGTCCTTCCACACCAACCGCGGCGGGATCGAGCACACCGAGCTGATCGGGCGCGACGAGGGCTTCACGGTCACCTCGACCTCGGGCGGCGAGTACCTGGTGTTCCGGCCGCTGCTCAACGAGTTCGTGGTCTCGATGCCGCGCGGCGCTGCTGTGGTGTACCCGAAGGACGCCGCCCAGATCGTCGCGATGGCGGACATCTTCCCGGGCGCGCGGGTGGTCGAGGCCGGGGTCGGCTCCGGAGCGCTGACCTGCTCCCTGCTGCGCGCCGTCGGCCCGACGGGCCGGGTGTCGTCGTACGAGCGTCGTGAGGAGTTCGCCGACGTCGCCCGCAAGAACGTCACCCAGTTCTTCGGGGGAGACCACCCGGCGTGGCAGCTGACCGTCGGCGACCTGGTCACCGCCCTGCCGGACGTCGACGGGCCGGGCAGCGTGGACCGGGTGGTCCTGGACATGCTCGCGCCCTGGGAGTGCGTCGATGCCGTGGCAGAGATCCTGGTTCCCGGTGGGGTGGTCGTGGCGTACGTCGCCACCACCACGCAGCTCGGCAAGGTCGTGGAGACGTTGCGCGCCCACGGCGAGTTCACCGAGCCGCAACCCTGGGAGACGCTCGTCCGGGAGTGGCACGTCGAGGGGTTGGCGGTCCGTCCGAGCCACAAGATGAACGGTCACACCGGGTTCCTGGTCACCGCGCGCCGGATGGCACCAGGCAACCCGGCCCCGCGCAAGAAGCGACGCCCGGCACCCGGTGCGTACGGCGAGGACTACTCGGGTCCGCGTCCGGCCGACATGCCCGACGAGACCGCCGTCTGACGCACTGATCGGGTACGCCGGCGGCGACAGGTGGCCGATCTCACCCGACCGACACGCACACGTGTCGAATCTTCTGAGCATGGAGCCACCCGCCCGGGTAGGGTCGAATCAGACGAACGCTCCCCTGGAGGTGGGTCCGATGACAAGCGCCGGCGCTGAAGGACAAGACACCGCGCAGCTGCTCAGCCAGCTGTCCTTCCTCGAGGCCGAGGTGGGCGAGCTCCGACGCCGTCTTGCCACCGAGGCCCCGGAAGGCTCGCGCCTGCTCGACCAGCGCCTCGTCGACACCCAGCGCTCGCTCGCTGCCGTGACGTCGCAGAACGAGCGCCTCGCCAGCACGCTGCGCGAGGCCCGCGACCAGATCACGACGCTGAAGGAGGAGGTCGACCGGCTCGCACAGCCGCCGACCGGCTTCGGCACGTTCGTCGCGCGCAACGAGGACGACTCGGTCGACGTGTTCACCGGCGGCCGCAAGCTGCGGGTGACCGTGAGCCCCGCGGTCGACCTGGACAAGCTGACCAAGGGCCAGGAAGTGATGCTCAACGAGGCCATGAACGTCGTCGCCGCCCTCGAGTTCGAGCAGATCGGCGAGGTGGTGATGTTCAAGGAGCTGCTCGCTGACGGAGAACGCGCCCTGATCATCGGCAACGCCGACGAGGAACGGGTCGTCCGGCTGGCCCAGCCGCTGCGCACCGAGAAGCTTCGCGCCGGCGACTCGCTGCTGCTCGACGGTCGCTCCGGCTACGTCTACGAGAAGGTCCCGAAGTCCGAGGTCGAGGAGCTCGTCCTCGAAGAGGTCCCGGACATCGACTACAGCGACATCGGCGGTCTCGCCAGCCAGATCGACGCCATCCGCGACGCCGTCGAGCTGCCCTACCTGCACCCCGAGCTGTTCCTCGAGCACCAGCTGAAGCCACCGAAGGGGATCCTGCTCTACGGTCCTCCGGGCTGCGGCAAGACGTTGATCGCCAAGGCGGTCGCCAACTCGCTGGCCAAGAAGGTCGCCGCCAAGAACCAGCTGGACGGCAACGGCCGCGAGGTCAAGTCCTACTTCCTGAACATCAAGGGCCCCGAGCTGCTCAACAAGTACGTCGGCGAGACCGAGCGTCACATCCGCCTCGTCTTCCAGCGCGCGCGGGAGAAGGCCAGCGAGGGCACGCCCGTGATCGTATTCTTCGACGAGATGGACTCGCTGTTCCGCACCCGTGGCTCGGGCGTCTCCTCGGACGTCGAGAACACGATCGTGCCGCAGCTGCTCAGCGAGATCGACGGCGTCGAGCTCCTGGAGAACGTCCTGGTCATCGGCGCCTCCAACCGCGAGGACATGATCGACCCGGCGATCCTGCGTCCCGGCCGCCTCGACGTGAAGATCAAGATCGAGCGCCCGGACGCCGAGTCCGCGCGTGACATCTTCTCCAAGTACCTGCTCGCCACGCTGCCGTTGCACGCCGACGACCTGGCCGAGTTCGGCGGGGACCGGCAGGCGACGGTCAACGGGATGATCACCGCCACCGTCGAGCGGATGTACACCGAGACCGACGAGAACAGGTTCCTCGAGGTCACGTACGCCAACGGCGACAAAGAGGTCCTGTACTTCAAGGACTTCAACTCCGGCGCGATGATCCAGAACATCGTCGACCGGGCCAAGAAGATGGCGATCAAGGACCTGCTCGACAACGACCAGCGAGGCCTACGCGTCCAGCACATGCTGCAGGCCTGCGTCGACGAGTTCAAGGAGAACGAGGACCTCCCGAACACCACGAACCCGGACGACTGGGCACGCATCTCCGGCAAGAAGGGCGAGCGGATCGTCTTCATCCGGACGCTCATCACCGGCAAGCAGGGCACCGAGCCCGGACGCTCCATCGACACGGTGGCGAACACCGGCCAGTACCTCTGATCCCGGCCTCGGTGCACGCTCTGGCCGGTAGGTAGAGTTCGCGCCCATGTGGACCTACCTGCCGCAGCTCGACGGCCTGCGTGCGATCGCGGTGTACCTGGTCCTGCTGTACCACGCCAGGCTGAGCCAGGTCACCGGTGGATTCATCGGCGTCGACCTGTTCTTCGTGCTCTCCGGCTTCCTGGTCTCGAACGTGATCTTCGCCGAGATCGACAAGCGCGGCCGGTTCAGTCTCGGTGGGTTCTACGCCCGTCGTGTGCGCCGGTTGCTCCCGGCCGCGGTGCTGGTCGTGGTGGCGACCTCGGTGGCGTTCGTGATCGTCTCGGACGTCGTACGCCGGATCTCGATGGTCAGCGACGCCCGGGCGGCGCTGCTCTACTACGCCAACTGGCACTTCCTGAGCCAGTCGACCGACTACTTCGCCCAGGATCTCGAGCCGAGCCCGTTCCTGCACTTCTGGTCGCTCGCGGTCGAGGAGCAGTTCTACATCTTCTTCCCGATCCTGATCGCGATCCTGGTCCGCCGCGCGACGAGGTTCGCCCGCGCAACGGCGGTGGTGTGCGGCATCCTGTTCGCCGGATCTGTCGCGTCGCAGATCTTCTGGGCCTTCCGGGAGCCCAACCACGCGTACTACGGGACCGACGCGCGGCTGTACCAGCTGTTGGCCGGCGTGCTGCTGGCGCTGCTGCTGCGCGCCCGTCCGCAGGTCCTCGCCGGAGTCCGCGGTCGGGTCCTGTCCGTCGCAGGGATCGTCGCGATCCTGCTGTTCGCCTCGAACCGGGTCGACGTGTCGGCCTCGGTGCGGGGCTTCGTCGCCACCGGCGCATCGGTCGCAGTGATCGGCGGCCTGACGATGCTTCCGGACGGCTGGCTCGCGCGGCTGCTGAGCCGACCGACGCCCGTCTACCTGGGCAAGATCTCCTACGGCACGTACCTGTGGCACTGGCCGGTGATCCTGGTGCTGCGGGAGGTCCTCACGGTGCGGCCGTACACGATCGCGGCGCTGGCCTTCGCGTTGAGCACCGGCCTCGCTGCACTCAGCTACCAGATCTTCGAGCTGCCCATCCGGACCCAGCCCCGGTTGGTGACGCTGCGCTGGTCCGCCGTCCTTGCGGGACTGACCACCTCGGCCCTGGTAGCGGCCTTCCTGGTCGCCCCGGTCCTCCAGGCGGATCGGCTCCCGGCGCTGCGGTCGTTCGGCGGTGCGAGCGCAGCAGCGGCTGCAGCGAAGGCCAAGATCCCCGGGGACGGGCCGGTTCCGAAGGGGATCGACTGGAAGGCCGCCGTGCACGACCTCGGCCACAGCAAAAATTGTCCGGCCACCGACGTGAAGGCGTGCATGGTCGTAGCGAACAACGGCCCGCTGGTCCTGGTGGTCGGGGATTCCTTCGCCAACATGCTCGGCCCGATGTTCGTGAAGCTGGCGCGGGACCACGGTTTCTCCCTGGCCCAGAACGTGGTCCAGGGCTGTCCGTGGCCGAGCGACCTGGTCGACAGCGCCCAGACGCATGCGTTGCAGTCCCAGTGCGCCACGGCCCGGGAGCACTGGTACGCGACCGCGCTGCCGCAGCTCAAGCCGGCACTGGTCGTCCTGGTGATGAAGCCGCGCGACACCACGCCGCACCTGGCCACCCTGGAGAAGTCCAGGTCCGGTCAGCTGTCCTCGCTCACCCCGAGCCAGCTGATCTACCGGACCATGAGCGACACGGTGAAGCAGATCCGCGGGTTGGGGCCGAAGGTGCTGCTGCTCCAGTCCGTGCTCGATGCTTCCCCGGCGCTGCCGTTGAACTGCCTGGCCAGGTCCACCCGGCTCAGCCAGTGCGCCGTGAAGTACCCGACGGTCTTCCCGGCCAGTGATGGGTACATGCAGGCCCTGGCAGCCTCGCTGGCCGGGGTCTCGACGGCGAGCATCGACCCGGTCGTCTGCCCGACACCGCCGCTCTGCGTGCCGTACCGGGGCGGCCAGATCGTCTTCCGGGACCGGCACCACATCATGACCGGCTTCGCGGTCGCGAACAGGGCCAAGATCTGGGACCTGTTCGTCCGCAGCGGCGCCACCCAGGGTCTGTGACCCTCGGTCAGTCCTTCTCCATGTACTTGTACCGACCGGTGCCCAGCTGGCGGTCCTCCTGCAGCACGTAGCTGTTGGGGTCCGGTGCCCGGGTCTCGGGCTGGGACCAGACCTGGTTGAAGTCGGTCACGTACGGCGCGTAGATCTTGTAGCCGTTCAGCTTCTGGAAGTTCTCGTCCGAGTGCATCCCGAGGTCGGAGAAGTTGAAGGACCCCTGGTAGGTCGCGAACGCGTCCGGGTTCGTGCCGATCTTGCCGCCGATCGCGACGTACTTCTGGTGCAGGTACCAGATCGGTTGGTGGTCCACGTCGACCAGGATCGTCTGCCGCATCGGGACCCGACCCCGACCGCTCGGTGAGTACAGGACGTTCTTGGCCTTGTTCCCCATGATCGAGTAGATGATCGCCACGTCGCAGCCCTTGTTCCACAGGCTGCGGACCTCGTGCGCCATCCACAGCCCCCGGTTGCCGCGCCAGACGTACATGGCGATCCGGATCTTCGTCCGTCCGCCCGGCGTGCGGGCTCCGGTGCAGGAGACCTGCCGGAGCGCCTGGTACATGAAGTCGTAGGTGGTCGACTGCTTCGTCAGCGGTGGGAAGTAGTACGTCGTGCTCGGGAAGGTGAGCGTCAGCTGGAGCGGCTTCTCCGGGGTGTCGCGCTTGGCCTGCAGGAAGAACTTGCTCAGGATCGAGTCGTAGATCGCCTGGTTGTTCGTGGTCGTGTACTGCTGGTTCCACTGCATCTGGGCCGCGTAGTCGGTCATGTTCCCGGAGCCCGACATCACCACCCAGCGGGTGTTGTACGCCTGGCTGAACAGGAACACCTTGGCATGCATCGTGCCGCTGCCTCCACGGCACGACTTGTGGCAGGCGTAGACCCAGCTACCGGTGTCCGGGTTCTTGTGGTACCGCTTGCCGCCGAAGAGCTTCAGCAGGTGGCCGTAGTCGGACTGCTTGGGGTCCGCCGGGGGCGACATGATGATCTGGACGCTGACCCCGCGCTTCATCGCGGCGTACAGGGCGTCGTCGTACGCCTTGCCGCTGAAGGACCAGCTGATGATCCTGATCTGGCTCCCGGCAGGAACGCTGTTGATAGTGCGCAGCGTGTGCCGCCGGATCCGGTAGAACGAGCTCTTCACGAACGCGCGGCTGAACTTCGAGCCCTGCGGGGTGTTGTAGTGGTCCGGTGTCTTCGGCAGCGTCACCTTGATCGACAGGGTGGCGGTCGAGGTGCCGGAGGCGTCCGTGATCGTGTACGCGATCGCCTGGGTACCGGCGACGTTGTTCCCGGGGATGCGTACCTGCAGCTTGCCGGCGGGCATGACGCGCACGGTCCAGCCCGTGGGCACGGCGGTGACGGCCAGCGGCGCGGTCAGGTCGGCGGTGCTGCAGGGGCTGATGCTCGCGCAGGTGTCGTTGCCCAGCACCGTGTGCAGTGCGGTGGAGTACGACCGCTGGGTGCCTGAGTCGTTCCTGGCGGCGAGCGGGACCCCGGGCGTGGGCGTCGGGTTCGCCGCCCTGGGGTCCTGGGTCGGGGTCGCGCTCGGGGTCGCACTCGCAGAATCGACCGGCGGGACCGGCTGGTCGGTGGCCACGGCGGAGGCGCCGAGCGTCCCGAGCAGGAGGCATCCTGAGACCAACGCAATCATCGAGAGGACACTGCCGGCCCTGAGGGTCGTACGAGTGCGCGGCAAGGGT
This sequence comes from Marmoricola sp., assembly GCA_025965315.1. Lineage (GTDB taxonomy): Bacteria > Actinomycetota > Actinomycetes > Propionibacteriales > Nocardioidaceae > Marmoricola. Next base: position 8,365 of record JAOPXD010000012.1, on the reverse strand, counting down.
TGCTCCCATTCGTCATGCGTTTCCGAGTGCCGCCGAAAATAACACGGTTCGCTGAGTGAGCAGGTGGTACCGGCGAACCGGTGGGACGCTCGCGCGTACCCTCGCGGCATGAGTGTGCGCAGGATCATGGGAACTGAGACCGAGTTCGGCATCTCGGTCGTCGGCCAGCCGCACGCCAACCCGATGGTCGCCAGCACCCGCCTGGTGAACGCCTACGCGAGTGCCGAGCTGCACGTGCGGCGTGCCCGCTGGGACTTCGAGGAGGAGTCCCCGCTGCGTGACGCGCGAGGTTTCGACCTCGCCCGCGAGACCGCAGACCCGAGCCAGCTGACCGACGAGGACCTCGGGCTCGCGAACGTGATCCTCACCAACGGTGCCCGCCTGTACGTCGACCACGCGCACCCGGAGTACTCGAGCCCCGAGGTCACCAACCCGCTCGATGCGGTGCTGTGGGACAAGGCGGGGGAGCAGGTCGCGCTGGACGCCTGCCGTTTCGCGTCCGTGGCCGGCGAGCCCGACCTGGTGCTCTACAAGAACAACACCGACAACAAGGGCGCGTCGTACGGCGCCCACGAGAACTACCTGATGAACCGCTCGACCCCGTTCGGCGACATCGTCAAGCACCTGATCCCGTTCTTCGTCTCCCGGCAGGTGGTCTGCGGCGCGGGACGGGTCGGGATCGGCCAGGACGGCCGCGAGCACGGCTTCCAGATCGCCCAGCGCTCGGACTTCTTCGAGGTCGAGGTCGGGCTGGAGACCACCCTCAAGCGGCCGCTGATCAACACCCGGGACGAGCCGCACGCCGACCCCGAGAAGTCCCGGCGGCTGCACGTGATCATCGGGGACGCCAACCTGTCGGAGATCTCGACGTACCTGAAGGTGGGCACCGCGGCGCTGGTCCTCGACATGATCGAGAACCGGTTCATCACCAACGAGCTGACCGTGGTCAACCCGGTGGCGTCCCTGCGGGCGGTGAGCCACGACCCGACGCTCCAGTACCTGCTGGAGCGTCCGAACGGGCAGACCCTGACCGCGGTCCAGCTGCAGTGGGAGTACTTCACGCTCGCCTCGGCGTACGTCGCGCAGCGGTACGGCGACGACGTCGACGCCGACACCGCGGGGGTGCTGGAGCGGTGGGAGTCGGTGCTGACCCGGCTGGAGCGCGACCCGTTCGAGTGCGCCACCGAGCTGGACTGGGTCGCCAAGCTGAAGCTGCTGGAGTCCTACCGCGAGCGCGACGGCCTCGACTGGGACGACGCCAAGCTGCACCTGATCGACCTCCAGTACGCCGACATCCGCCCCGAGAAGGGGCTGTACCACCGGCTGGTGCGGCTCGGCCGGATGCAACGGCTGCTCACCGACGAGGCGGTCACGGCGGCCATGCACGAACCGCCGGAGGACACCCGGGCCTACTTCCGCGGCCGGTGCCTGGAGAAGTACCCCGACAGCATCGCGGCGGCCTCGTGGGACTCGGTGATCTTCGACCTGCCGGGTCACGACTCCCTCCAGCGGGTCCCGACCATCGACCCGATGCGCGGCAGCAAGGCCCATGTCGGCGAATTGATCGACAACAGTGACACGGCTCTCGCCCTGTTCTCAGCCCTGACTCGCTAGGGTCGTTGTTACCGGAGGATCCCGGTGTGAGCTGAAGGAGAAGCGCCATGGCCCAGGAGCACAAGCAGCCGCGCAAGTCGTCCGAGGTCGAGGAGACGGTCGAGGAGACCACGACCACCGACGGCAGTGTCGCCGAGCGCAAGGAGAAGCTCGACGAGGACATCGACGCGATCCTCGACGAGATCGACGACGTGCTCGAGGTCAACGCCGAGGACTTCGTGAAGTCGTTCATCCAGAAGGGCGGCCAGTGAGCACCGATTCTTCCTCGCGCAACATGGCGCGCCTCGCGGACGTCTTCCTGAGTCCGGGCACGTCGTCGTTCGCCGACTTCCTGGGCACGGTTGCTCCCGAGCTGCTGCCCGCGCGCCGCGCGCTGCCGGCGCACAGCCCGGTCGACCTGGCACCGCACGGGACCACGATCGTCGCCGCGACCTTCGCCGATGGAGTCGTGATGGCCGGCGATCGCCGGGCAACGATGGGCAACGTGATCGCCCAGCGGGACATCGAGAAGGTCTTCCCCGCCGACGAGTACTCCTGCGTCGGCATCGCGGGGACCGCCGGCCTCGCCGTCGAGATGGTGCGGCTGTTCCAGACCGAGCTCGAGCACTACGAGAAGATCGAGGGCAGCACGCTCTCGATCGACGGCAAGGCCAACCGGCTCTCGGCGCTGATCCGCAACAACCTCGCCCTGGCGATGCAGGGCCTTGCCGTGGTGCCGCTCTTCGCCGGGTACGACCGCCGCGCCGGCATCGGCCGGATCTTCAGCTACGACGTCACCGGTGGCCGCTACGAGGAGACCGCGTTCCACTCCGTGGGCTCCGGGTCGGTCTTCGCCCGCGGGTCGCTGAAGAAGCTCTACCGCGGCGACTTCAACGCCGACGAGTGCGTCACCGCCGCCGTCCAGGCCCTGTACGACGCTGCCGACGACGACTCCGCCACCGGCGGACCCGACCTGACCCGGCGGATCTTCCCGGTGGTGCACGTGATCACCGCCGAGGGCCAGCACCGGGTACCGGATGCCGAGGTGGCGGCGACCGCCGACCGGGTGGTGGCCGCCCGGATGCGGCGTCCTGACGGTCCCGCAGCAGCCCTGACCTGAGCCTGAACCTCGACTACGCTCGATCACCGGAGAACCCACCATGACGATGCCGTTCTACGTTTCCCCCGAACAGCTGATGAAGGACCGGGCGGACTTCGCCCGCAAGGGCATCGCCCGCGGCCGGTCGGTGGCTGTCGTCCAGTACGCCGACGGGATCGTGTTCGTCTCCGAGAACCCCTCGAAGGCGCTGCACAAGGTCAGCGAGATCTACGACCGGATCGCGTTCGCCGCCGTCGGGCGCTACAACGAGTTCGAGAACCTCCGGATCGCCGGTGTCCGGCTCGCCGACCTCCGTGGCTACTCCTACGACCGCCGCGACGTCACCGGGCGCGGCCTTGCGAACGCCTACGCGCAGACCCTCGGCACGATCTTCTCCTCCGGCGGCGAGAAGCCCTACGAGGTGGAGATCTTCGTCGCCGAGGTCGGGGACGACGTGGCCGACGACCAGATCTTCCGGCTCACCTACGACGGCCAGGTCGCCGACGAGCACGAGTTCGCGGCGATGGGCGGCGACGCGGAGGCGGTGTCGGCGTACCTCAAGGAGCACTACGCGGCGGGCCTGTCCCTGGACGCCGCGATCGCCCTGGCAGTCGAGGCCCTGGGCCGCTCCGGCGCCCCGGGAGGCACCGAGGACAGGACCATCCCGGCCGCGGATCTCGAGATCGCGATCCTGGACCGGACCCGCACCCAGCAGCGCAAGTTCCGCAGGCTGGACGGCGATTCCCTCTCGGGCTCGCCCGTGGAGGCATAGGCTCGACCTGTGGACCGGCGCATCTTCGGGATCGAGAACGAGTACGGCGTCACCTGCACCTTCAAGGGGCAGCGGCGTCTCTCGCCGGACGAGGTCGCCCGCTACCTGTTCCGCAAGGTCGTCAGCTGGGGACGCAGCAGCAACGTCTTCCTGCGCAACGGCGCGCGGCTCTACCTCGACGTCGGCAGCCACCCCGAGTACGCCACCCCCGAGTGCGACGACATCGTCGACCTGGTCACCCATGACAAGGCCGGGGAGCGCATCCTCGAGGGCCTGCTGATCGATGCTGAGCGTCGGCTGCACGACGAGGGCATCTCCGGGGACGTCTACCTGTTCAAGAACAACACCGACTCGGCCGGGAACTCCTACGGCTGCCACGAGAACTACCTGGTCAGCCGCAACGGGGAGTTCAGCAAGCTCGCCGACGTGCTGATCCCGTTCCTGGTGACCCGGCAGGTCATCGTCGGGGCCGGCAAGGTCATCCAGACGCCGCGGGGCGCGTCGTACTCGTTGAGCCAGCGCGCCGAGCACATCTGGGAAGGCGTCTCCAGCGCCACCACCCGGTCACGGCCGATCATCAACACCCGGGACGAGCCGCACGCCGACGCGGAGCGCTTCCGTCGGCTGCACGTGATCGTCGGCGACTCGAACATGAGCGAGACGACCACGATGCTCAAGGTCGCCAGCTGCGACCTGGTGCTGCGGATGATCGAGGAGGGCGTCGTGATGCGCGACCTCACGATGGAGAACCCGATCCGGGCGATCCGGGAGATCTCGCACGACATGACCGGTCGTCGCAAGGTCCTGCTCGCCAACGGGCGCGAGGCCACCGTCCTGGAGATCCAGTCGGAGTACCTGTCCCGGGCCCGCGACTTCGTCGATCGTCGCGAGCTGCACACGCCGGTGATCGAGCGGTCCCTCGATCTCTGGGAGCGCGGCCTCAAGGCCGTCGAGTCGGGCGACCTGTCCCTGGTCGAGCGCGAGATCGACTGGGTGATCAAGTGGAAGCTCATCGACCGCTACCGCGCGCAGAACGACCTCACTCTCGGGCACCCGCGGATCGCCCAGCTCGACCTCGCGTACCACGACATCCACCGGGACCGCGGGCTCTACTACCTGCTGGAGAAGCGCGGCGCGGTCGCCCGGGTCACCAACGACCTGGACGTGTTCGCCGCCAAGTCGATCCCGCCGCAGACCACCCGCGCCCGCCTCCGCGGCAACTTCATCAAGAAGGCGCAGGAACGGCGCCGCGACTTCACCGTCGACTGGGTGCACCTCAAGCTCAACGACCAGGCGCAACGGACCGTGCTCTGCAAGGATCCTTTCCGGTCGCACGACGAACGCGTCGAGCGATTGATCGAAGGCATGTGATCCGGACCAGCGAAGGGGCACGATGACCGCGTCGAAGTCAGAGCGGCTGATGAACCTCGTCATCATGCTGCTGGTCTCGCGGACCTACGTGACCAAGGACCGCATCCGCGAGGTCATCGAGGGCTACCACGGGTCCGAGGACGAGGCCTTCGAGAAGATGTTCGAGCGTGACAAGGCCGAGCTCCGTGCGATCGGGATCCCGCTGGAGCTCGGGTTCGTCGACAAGTTCTTCGAGGACGAGCAGGGCTACCGGATCGCCCGGGACGCGTTCGAGCTGCCCGATCTCGCGTTCGAGCCGGACGAGGTCGCCGTCCTCGGGCTCGCTGCCCGGGTCTGGCAGCACGCCGGCCTGGCATCGGCGACCTCGGACGCGCTGGTCAAGCTGCGTGCCGCCGGGTACGACGTCGACCGGGAGGTGCTCGACGTCCTCCAGCCGCGGGTGCAGGCCGACGAGCCGGCGTTCGACGCGATGTGGGCGATGACGATCAGCCGGACCCCGATCCGCTTCGGCTACCGGCGCCCCTCCGACCCGGCGCCGACGACCCGGCACGTCGAACCCTGGGGCGTCGTGACCTCCCGCGAGCGCTGGTACGTCGTCGGGTTCGACCGCGACCGGAGGGAACCACGGATGTTCCGGCTGAGCCGGGTCGAGGGCGAGGTCGTCGCCGACGGCAGACCAGGGTCCTTCGCAGTGCCCGAGGGCACCGATGTCCGGGCACTGACCGCGAACCTGACCCCGGTCAGGCCCACCAGCGAGGCGACCGTGCTCGCCCGGCGGGGGAGTGCCGTGCTGCTCCGCCGGCGTGCGCTGGAGGTCACCGGCCCGGTCCCCGGCCCCGATCCGGGCACGGAGTGGGACCGGCTACGGGTCACGATGTACTCGCGCGACGACCTCGCCGGTGACGTGCTGAGCCATCTGGGCGACGTGGTCGCGGTCGCGCCGCCCGAGCTGGTCGCCCTGGTCGTCGAGCGGCTCTCGGCGCTGAGCGGAGCCAGCTCGTGAGCGGTGCATCGACCCGCGACCAGCTGACCAGGTTGCTCGCCCTGGCGCCGTACCTGCAGACCCGCGGTGGGGTTCCGCTGCACGAGGTGGCGGCCGACTTCGGGGTCTCGCGTGACCAGATGCTCAAGGACCTGCGGGTGCTGTACATGTGCGGGCTCCCCGGATTCGGGCCCGCCGAGCTGATCGACATCAACGTCGAGGCGCTCGTCGACGACCCGGACGGCATCGTCCGGATCGACAACGCCGACTTCCTCGCGCGACCGCTCCGGCTGGGCAGCAACGAAGCGTTCGCGCTTATCGTCGCGCTCCGGGCGCTCCTGGACTCGAGCACGGTGGCCTCGCGCGAGGTCGTCGAGCGCACCCTGGCCAAGCTCGAGGCCGCCACCGAGGCCGGGTCGACACCGCTGGTGGACGTCCGGATCCCGGCACAGCGGGTGACAGAGCAGGCCATCCGGGGCCCGATCGAGCAGGCGCTGAAAGCAGACCGGCAGCTGCAGATCTCCTACCTGGTTCCCAGCCGCGACGAAGCCACCGACCGGGTCGTCGACCCGATCGCGCTCCTGGAGCGCGACGGACGCGGTTACCTCGACGCCTGGTGCCACCTGGCGGACGACCGACGGCTGTTCCGGCTGGACCGGGTTGCCTCGGTCACGGTGCTGGACACACCGCGGGCCGTTCCGAAGCTCCGACCCCGCGATCTCGCCGAGGGCCTGTTCGCATCAGGCCCCGACGACCTCATCGCGCGGTTGCGGCTGAGCCAGGAGATGCGCTGGTTCGCTGAGTACTACCCGGTGCTGACGTCGGTCGAGACGTCGGACGGTGGCCTCGAGGTCACCCTCGCCGTCGCGGACGAAGGCTGGTTGCTCCGGTTGGCGATGCGCTTCGGGCACGGGCTGACCGTGCTGGATCCTGCTCTTCTCGGGGATAGGCTGAGCGCGGTGGCCGCCGAAGCGCTCCGGTTGCAACGCGCCACGGCGTAGACCCGATCGATTATTCACCCATCAGCGACCCGACAGGCGAGGCCGCGCTAGGATGGGGCTTCGCCTTCGATACGGAAAAGAGACTACGAAATGCTCAGGAACGGCTTGGAGCCCTGGCACATCATCGTCTTGCTCGTAGTGGTCCTGCTCGTCTTCGGTGGCAAGAAGCTTCCTGAGCTTGCCCGTGGCAGCGGGCGAGCCCTCCGTATCTTCAAGGCAGAGACCAAGGGCCTGATGACTGACGACGAGGACGACGACGCCGGTAAGACTGCGGATACCGGAACCGCAGCGCGTGTGATCGACGCCCCCGGGGTCACGGCCCAGCCGCCCGCGCCGCAGGCTGAAGCTGCGCGGCACGACGCCAGTACTGACTGACCCGCCCACTCATGGCGCTGAGCCGCGTCGTCGGCGCCTTCTCGACCAAGCCCCGGTCGAAGGTCGGCGAGGGCGGTCGGATGGCGTTGTACGACCATTTCCTTGAACTTCGCGGTCGGCTCTTCCAGTCGGCGCTGATCTTCCTCGTCTTTGTCGTCATCGCATTCTTCTTCTACAACAGACTCTTCGACCTGCTGCTGACCCCGTACAACCACGCGCGTGAGCTCCTGGGACACGGCCGGGTCAGCCAGCCTGTCATCAGCGGGGTCGGCGGACCCTTCCTGCTCCAGATCAAGCTGTGCGCGGCGGCCGCCGTGGTTGCCAGCAGCCCGTTCTGGCTGTACCAGATCTGGGCCTTCATCCTCCCCGGCCTGCATCCGCGGGAGCGCAGGTGGACCCGGATCTTCGCCGCGGTCGCAGGGCCGCTGTTCCTCGCAGGCGTCGGCACTGGCTACTGGATCCTGCCGAAGGGCCTGCACGTGCTGCTGGGCCTGACGCCCAAGAGCGTCGAGAGCCTGGTCGAGTTCAACGACTACTTCTCGTTCGTCGTACGGCTCCTCCTGCTCTTCGGAGTCGCCTTCGAGATCCCCTTGTTCGTGGTGATGCTGAACCTGGCCGGCGTGATCAGCGGCCGGACCCTGGGTCAGCATCGGCCGTGGATCATCATCGGGGTCTTCGCCTTCGCCGCCGTCGCGACACCGAGCACGGACCCGTTCACCATGTGCATGCTGGCCATCCCGATGACGGTGCTGTTCATGATCTCCGAGATCGTGGCACGTCTGGTGGACCGACGCCGAGCCGCGAGCTCGTCGGAGTGGAGCGATGACGAAGTTTCCCCGATCGACGCGCAGTGATCTGCGCGTCGATGGGCCGCTAGGGTCTCCAGCGTGCGCAAGCAGATCGCTGTCCTGACCAATCCCACGTCGGGCAAGGGCAAGGGCAGCCGGATCGGCGAGACCGTGATCCCACGACTGACCGATGCCGGGTACGACGTCCGAGCGCTCGTCGGTCGTGACGCCGACGAAGCCCTCGATCTCGCTCGCCAGTGCGTCACCGACGGCATCGAGTCGCTGGTGGTCATCGGTGGGGACGGCATGGTGCACCTGGCAGTCCAGGCGCTCGCCGGCACGGCGACCCGGCTCGGGCTGGTACCGGCGGGTACCGGCAACGAC